>JAFAWN010000378.1 GCA_019241735.1 Terriglobales bacterium | reverse complement strand
TTACGCCGGAAGAAGAATCCCTGACTTCGGCGATTGCCGGCTTGGGCGCGGTAACAATCTCAAATTCCGAGCTCAGCTCATTGACCAGGAGCCGGTCTCAAGAGCTTGAGCAACTGATGCAGATCATCTGCGATCTGGATAGAGGCGATCATCCTGAACACATAATGCAGCAATTTGTGGACGCGGCCAGCCAGTTCCTGGGATTCGAGAGGGCGCTGGTCGGAACCCTGGAGGAAGCGGGATTCAAAGTCCGCTGGCACCATGGCGGCAACACAGGCGGACGACTGGATGCGGTCCTCGCCAATGAGATTGTCAGCCAGGCGCTGCTCACCAAGGAAGTTTTTTGGACCGACAATCGCGCGGGGGCCTCGGGTCCGGCGGCCGAAGTAATAACAAAATTCCAAATCCGTCAGCTGCTCGCTATACCGTTACTTGGGACCGACGGCGAGGTGATCGGTGTATTCGGCGCCCTGGACCGCTCTGATGGATTGGATATTTCGCAGGAAGACATCCGGCGTGGGCGCGCGCTGGCTGTCCAGGCCGCCACCTGGCTACGGATGTCGCATCATGTAACCGTTTCAGATCAGTATCGCGCTCGCGCTGAGTCTCTGATGGCACTGGCCCAGGAACTCAGTTCCCTGCTGCGACTGCCTGATTTCGGCAAGGGTTTCGTTAATCGTGCAGCGAAAATGCTGGGCGCAACTGCCGGAGCTCTAACCGTGAAGCAGGATTCCGGGTTGGAGACCGTAATCCTTCAGAGTCTCGGCGGCGAAGGTGAACCCGAACGTTCCCTGCTCGGGGAGTTTGACCGCGCCGTAGCCGAGGTTCTAACCCGCCATCCACAGTCAATCGTTAGCGGCAATGCCGCAGAGTTACTTGGGACGAAGCTGGCCCAGTCGCTGGGTTGGACGGACTGCACCCTGGTGCGTTTGTCGGGAATTACGAGTGAACTGGTAGGAGTCTTGGCTCTGGCGGGGCGAGGGAAGGAATTGGGCGCCGCGGACCGCCAACTGCTTCAGGCCATTGCGGGGAATGCCTCGGTGGCGCTCGAGAATGCTCAATTTTTTACCCGCATGGAGCAGGCGAACCGTCACTGGATGGAAATCTTTGATGCCATCGGAGATTTCATCGTGGCGCACGACGAATCCCGGAGGGTCCTGCGGGTAAACCGGTCTCTGGCAGACTTCATTGGGGTGCAGCCCAACGAATTGGTCGGCGTAAATATGTCGGCTTTACTGGCGCTGGGAGAGGATTCCCTTTTGCGCTCATGCCCATTTTGCCGCAGCACCGGAGAAGCGGCGGGCGAGTACGTGCATCCCGTTCTCGAGCGGACTTTTCTGGTTTCCACTTCGCGGGTGCATGGCGCCAGCAGCGAGATATTGCAGACCATCCACGTACTGAAGGACATCAGCGACCGTCGCGAGGCTGAACGGCGCTATCGGGAACTCTTCGACAACATTCAGGAGGGCTTATTTTTCTCCACTCCCGACGGCCGCTTCATCGAAGTCAACGATGCGCTGGTCCGGATGCTTGGCTACAGCAGCCGTGAAGAGCTGTTGCACGTGGATGTGCGCAGCGAGATGTATTCATCCCCGGAGCGGCATCTTGAATTGTCGGCACATATGCTGCAGCACGGCGCGCTGCGAAACCATGAGGAAGTCCTCCGCCGCAAGGACGGCAATCCGGTGCATGTATTGATTAATGCCTTCGCGGTTTGTGACACCCACGGACGGGTCATGCAGTATCGCGGATTGATGCTGGACATCACCGGGCTGAAATCGTCACAGAGCCAGCTGCTACTGGAGCGGGATTTCTCAGAAAAAATCGTCAATAACACCCAAAGTCTAATCCTGGTTGCTGACACCGATGGGCTGGTCACATATGCCAACCGGCGCTGGTACGACATGGGGTATGAACAAAAACGCATTCTGGGACAGCGGCTCGACGGATTGGTCGTCCCCAGCCGGCGCGGGGTGTTGAATGAGGCTTTCACCGCAATTTTAAAGGGGAATCAGGTCGACAATCTCGACCTGCAGATTCTGCGCGGCGATGGGCGGGTAGGCCATTTCTCGGTCAATTTGAGTCCCATGCGGGACGAGGCCGGAAACGTCACCAGCATTGTGGTGGTGATGAGCGACATAACCGACGCGGCTACGCTGCAGGCCAAACTGATGCATGCGGAGAAGATGGCTGCCGTCGGACAGCTAGTTTCAGGCGTAGCGCACGAGGTGAACAATCCGCTGACCGCAATCCTGGGATTTGCCGACTTGCTCATGGAAAACAGTGAGGTACCGGAAAGTGCGCGCAAAGATCTTCGAGTGATCTTGCAGGAAGCCCAGCGCACAAAGCAGATCGTGCAAAATCTGCTGAGTTTCGCCCGGCAGATGCCGCCACAGCGAAAACCTGTGCAGCTTAACGTGATCCTGCGCCGTACGGTTCAGTTACGCGCTTACGATTTCCACAGCCGGGGTGTGGAGGTCATCCAGCAATTCGACCAGGACCTGCCCAACGTGATCGGCGACTCCCACCAGTTGCAGCAGGTGTTTCTGAACATCGTGAACAATGCCTACGATGCAGTGCGTGAGGCCATGCGCCCGGCGCGCATTGAGATCACCACCGAGGCGCGCGGAAACTTTGTCGAGATTTCTTTTCGTGACAACGGAAACGGCATTACCTTCCCGGACCGTATTTTCGATCCGTTCTTTACTACCAAAGAAGTTGGGAAAGGCACCGGCCTGGGGCTGAGCATTTGCTATGGCATTGTTCGGGAGCACGGGGGCGAGGTCCTGTGTCACAACAATGTGGGGGGAGAAGGCGCCACATTCATCGTCCGCCTGCCGGTCGCGACAGAACTCGCCTCGATCGGAGCGGCGGCTGGAGTTACACAACCATGACACAATCTGGAATCCCACTGCGCGCGTTTAATTCTGATGCACTGCCCGTGTTACTGATCGAGGACGAGACCGCAATCATGGCCTATGTCCGTGCCGCTCTGGAACGCTCCGGTTACACCGTGGTCGGCTGCAAGTCAGGATCCGAAGGTCTGCGGCTGCTGCAATCGGAAGACTTCCTCGGCGTGGTTTCCGACATGCGGACCCCGGGCGGGGTCGACGGAGGAGACGTTTACGCCTGGCTGGCGCGTAACCGCCCTGAACTTGCCCAACGCATTGTTTTCATTACCGGGGACATCGCCAACGAAGAGACCGTCGCCACCCTGCAAAAAACCGGCGCCCCTTGCGTGGAGAAGCCATTTCGAGTCCAGGAATTTATCTCAGTGGTGGAGCAAACCATGGGGAAAGCATTGTGAGCGCAGAGTTAGGCATCCGTTTGTTGATCGTGGATGACGAGCAGAGCATCCGCCGTTTATGCGTGACCGTCGGCGAGGGGCTGGGGTTTTCCTGCATGGAAGCAGACAGCGGAGAAAGTGCACTGGCTCTCCTGGAAGAACAGCCTGCCAACATCGTACTAACTGACCTGGTAATGCCAAACATGTCTGGGCTTGAATTCCTGGAGAAAGTGAAAAGGATGCTGCCCCGTAGCGAGGTGGCAGTCATGACCGGCCATGGTTCGGTAGAAACCGCAGTGCAGGCAATGAAATTGGGGGCCTACGATTACATCAGCAAGCCATTCTCCCCGCTGGAAGAATTGCGGCTATTCCTGCGTCGCATGGCGGAGAAAGTCCGGCTGGTGGAAGAGAATCAATTCTTGCGTGAACGCGTGGACACAGAGACGGGACTGCACGGAATTGTGGGCGCATCCGTCAAGATTCAGGACGTGCTGCGGATGATTTCGCGACTGAAAGATACCCGCACTCCCGTCCTGATTACCGGGGAAAGCGGCACCGGGAAAGAATTGGTCGCGCGGGCGATTCATTTCCGCGGGGCTTTTGCCAACCGTCCATTTGTTGCCGTAGATTGCGGATCACTGGTTTCGACGCTCATCGAAAGTGAATTGTTCGGCTATGAAAAAGGCGCATTTACCGGCGCCACCCGGTCTAAACCAGGATTGTTCCAAACCGCAAACGGTGGAACGATTTTCTTGGATGAAATTGGCGAGTTGCCCCTGGAAATGCAGGCCAAGCTGCTCCGCGTTCTTCAGGAAAAAGAAGTGCGGCCGGTGGGAAGCAATCAGCGGGTGAAAGTAGATGTCCGCGTGATCGCCGCGACCAATCGCGATCTTGAAAACGAATACCGCACTGGCGCGTTCCGCAAAGATCTTTATTTCAGGCTCAACGTTGTGACCGTTCACCTGCCGTCATTACATGAGCGCCGTTCTGACATTCCCCTGCTGGTCCATTGGTTTCTCGATCGCTACGCGCCGGGTGCGTCCATCCCGATTACGCAGGCCGCCATGAAGTGCATGCTTCAGTATGATTGGCCGGGCAATGTCCGCGAACTGGCAAACTGCATAGAGCGCGCAGTCGCCCTCGGAGACCGCAGAATTATCGACCTGAGCGACCTGCCGCCGGTCATGGTCTCATCTGGGGCCACCGCTGATGGCGGTTCAGGGCCTGCGGCTTCAACCCTCTCAACCACCGATCTTGAAGACATAGAACGTGCGACCATTCAACGGGTCTTCGAGCAGGTTAAAGGGGACAAAGTCCTAGCCGGCAAGATGCTCGGCATCAGTCGCGCCACGCTTTATCGCAAGCTGAAACGCTACAACATTGGGGGAAGGCACGATCTGTCCGCCCCCAGCCAAGCCCTCCAGTAAGCCCCCGGGCCTGTGCCGACTCACCATCCGATGAGATTTAGTCTCATGCTGAGACTGAGCTCGGCTTCAAGGCCGGTATTCTAAGTTAGCCTCTTTGCTATGTATGTGTTGCGGGCGGCGCCAGTGGTTTTGATTTGGCCGCGGTCGTGCATCACGGTAGGGGCGTGGTTTCGGGAACCTGAGTCATGCTAACCGGCAGACTCAGGCCCCTGGGCCGCCGCCATCGTTGACTACGAGGTGTCCTGTGCCAAAAGAGGTGGGCAGCGCGCGGGTTCCGCAACCGAACTACACCAACAAGTTGGCAAGATTCTTCCCTGATGCTACCCCGGTTCGCATCCCGGTGCGCTTAAGCCGGGTGTCTCCAGGAAACCCATTCAGCGAGAGTACCTGGATCGAATTTGGCACGTCGCGGGAAGTCCTGTTTGGCTCCACAATGCCTTTGGAATTTGCGGATAGACTGCGTCTCAGAAATTCAGACGGCACCCTGGACACGGAAGCCTGCGTGGTGGCCTTGCAGTATAACGGGGAGCACACCGCAGTGGCTGCCCGATTTACGCGAGCGGTGGCAAACTGGATCGTGAAGTCTGAGCCCGAACCTCAAACGAAACCGTGAACCTGCTGTTTGTGTCGAGCTTTGTGTGTGAGCCCGCCGCCGAATTTTCCGGGCGGGTGTTCGCATCTTCGCACGTTGAATAATGACGATTGACCTTCAAGCCGAGAAAGTCCGTCAGGAAGCGAGGCAACTTCGCCCGGTGTATGAGGCGATGGCCCGGGAATTCGTTAACGGCGTGGGAACGATCCCGTTCGAAGACGCAGTCGATGAAAACACGCCGCGCGAATGGTTTTTGCAGGTGGACGCGCACTTAGAAATTCATCAGCTTCGCCAGTTTCTTCAAACAACGAATCTGATCAGCGAAGAGATATTGACGGCGCTGTTGTGGCACCATCTCAATAAGCCGGAACGTAGCTCGCGCGACCGCGACAAGGTCGACTTCCTTCTCGTCCAACTTTTCTCCCATATCGCCCCGTCGCAGCTCCGCCCTGATGATGCTGACTTCGATTATGTGGCGC
>JAFAWN010000308.1 GCA_019241735.1 Terriglobales bacterium | reverse complement strand
TAAGAAGGCGATCGGAAAATTACGCTGCGGATTCACGGCCTCGCCAGCGCTAAAAGTTGCATACTGCCATCCTTCATAGGCCCACAGCACGCTGATCATTCCCAGTCCGAAGCCGGACACGTATTCTGCCGATTTCATAACATGCGACACCATGTGAGTGGCCGCTCCCGATCCTTTTCCCAGCCAAATAAGCGCTGCCGACATTAATAAAATCGCTGCCACTTTGATTGCAGTGGCTACATTCTGCAGATTGGCGCTCCCCCGGGTTCCGCGAACATTCACCGCTGCGATAACCACAATCACTAGAACGGAGACAAGTTTGGCTACGGCAGGGTTGAGTGGGATGAATTCTCCCAGGTAATTACTGAATGCAACGGCAAGGGTGGCTACGGATCCAGAACTGATGACGAAGAACAGAGTCCAGCCGAAAAGGAAGGCAAGAAACGGCCCAAAACAATCGCGAATGAATATATACAAGCCACCGGCCTGTGGCTTCAGTGCACTCAACTCGCCGTAAGTCAGCGCGCCCAAAAGCGACAAGATACCGCCGCTGAGCCATATCAGCATGGCGAGCGGGATCGAATTTCCGACAGGCCGCAACACCGAACCCGGCACCAGAAAGATTCCGGAGCCAATCACGGTCCCAACCACTAATAGAACGAGATCCCGTAATCCCAAGACGCGTGAGAGCTGGGTTTTTTCAGAAGCGAATTGTGCCGGTGGCGGCATCCAGATTCAGGTAAGCGCTAATGTTTATCTGTAACTGGAACCGGTGTCGGCTTGAAAAATAAGTCCTGATAGTCGTAGCTGAAATCGGCGAGTGGTGAGACTGGAAGCATGGTGAAGTGATCAATGGCGCCCTCCGGTTTTAGCCCGAAGGTAACAAACGCATCTTCAATAGTACGATCACGCCAGTGAGCTTTGAAGGTGTCGTATTGCCAGAACTGAAGATCGCCGATTGCCTTCGGGGTATGGTCCAAGGTAAATGTAAGCTTCCCGTCATGGAGGCGGATGGTTGCCGGCCCATACCAGGCATCGTTATAAATGCCTGCATATTTCTGTAATGGCAGCGATGGTCTGGAGTCCGCGGATCTGGTTGTTTCCTGCTTCTTTATGACCTCCGCGGCTTCTTTCTGCCGCTGATCGACCGCACTCTTGAGAACGGCTGTCCAATCTGTGGGCGCAACGCTGAAATAAAAGTCCAGTATGCGGTACAGAATTGAATCGAAAGCGGCATCGCTTTCTGCGTTCGTAAGAATCACAACCCCGAGATTCTCATCGGGAGCAAGCATTACAGACGAGACGAAACCAAGAACCCCTCCGGTGTGGCCGACCAGCTTGCGGCCGTAATAATCCCGGAGGAACCATCCAAAACCGTAATCGAGAAAGTTGGGACTCAAGGCGGCGGTGGCCGCAGGCCCCGGGTGGATGGGCAAGATCGTCTCCGGCGTCCACATCTCGCGTGACTCCTGCTCGCTAAATAAACGACCTTCACGATCGACGAATTTGCCACGATTAAGCTGCAGTAGGACCCACTTGGACATATCAGCCGCGGAGGAATTAATTGAGCCGGCGGGAGCGGCATTGTCCAAACTAACGAAGTCAACAGCCTGGAGTTTGCCATCAATCTTTGAGTGCGGCCACGCGTAGTCGTCACTAGATTTGAAAGCAGTGTTGGTGAGATTGGTTGTCTCCATGCCCAGAGGAACCAGAATCCGCTCGCGGACATAGTCCTCCCAGGATTTTCCCGTAACCGCCGGGATTATTTGTCCGGCAGCGATATACATGAGGTTGTCGTAGGCGAAGCGGCTGCGGAAACTGGAAGCAGGCTTCATGAAGCGAAGGCGGTAAATGATGTCATCGCGCGTAAAAGTGGTGTGCGGCCAGAACAGTAGATCTCCCTCCCCCAATCCCATGCCACTGCGGTGTGTGAGCAAGTCGCGGATCGTCATTTCGTGGGAAACGTAAGGGTCATACATCTGAAAACCAGGGAGGCGCTCATAAACGGGGTCATCCCAGGAAAGCTTCCCTTCATCCACCAGGGTCGCAAGGGCGGCCGCGGTAAATGCTTTGGTATTTGAGCCGATGCCGAAGAGAGTATTCTGATCGACCGGCGTCGAAGCCCCGAGCTTTCTCACACCATAGCCTTTTGTGAGCACGACTTTTCCATCCTTGACGATTGCCACTGACAAACCGGGAACGTCGAACGTCTTCATGGCGCGGGTTACATACTCATCAAGGTCTGGGGGCAAAGCTTTCTGTGCGCTCGCCGAACTACAAAGCAGCGCAAACACAAGCGGCGCAAACCACTGCGAGGGAAGCTTTGGCATGAGCAATTTCAAAAGTTTAAACTCCAGTGCAGCATGTTCCAGTTGAATACGAAGAATACGAAGCCCAGGCAGGCGAGAGCGATCAGGGCATCTCCTAGTTTGCTCCAAATGCTTCGCCGTGGATCGGTCCACGATCCCGCCAAGTTGATTAAAACAACCACCGTCCCCAGAACCCCCAGCCATCCGACTAGCTGAACGATTCTTATCCAGGGATGGAGGCGTTCGCTCAACATGGAAATATCCTTGGTGGCAACCACGAATAGAGCAGGGAACGCAATCGCGAACACCAAATCCAGCGCGCAGACGATACGCACCCAAAACCAAATCCGTTTGCGCTCAGGAGACAGTTCGAGAGTGCTGCGGTAATGCTTGCGCGTAAGGGCCGCAATCGGCCATAACAAAAGGGTCAGCGCGAACACTATTATCGAGCCGATGATGATCGGCAGATTCAGCATACTATTTTGATACCAGGCCGCGCGCTGAAAAACCATGAATGGAAAGTCAATCACCATCACCA
>JAFAWN010000119.1 GCA_019241735.1 Terriglobales bacterium | reverse complement strand
GGCCGCTGACACGGTTAAGCGAGTGACCCTGGAACTGGGCGGCAAGTCGCCCAACATATTCTTCGCCGACGCTGATTTCGAAGCCGCAATCGACGGCGCACTCTTCGGAGTATTCATAAATCAGGGAGAAGTCTGCTCCGCCGGCAGCAGGATCCTGGTTCAGAAGGCGGTTTACACGAAATTCGTCGAAGCTATGACGGAAAAGGCAAAAAAGATAAAGCTGGGGCCGCCGCTTGACCGCGGCACAAAAATGGGACCCCTGGTGAGTCGCGAGCAATATGACCGCGTCCGCTCTTATCAGGAGATTGGCAAGAAAGAAGCGAAGCTGGCCTCAGGTGGCGGCCGCGCCCCTGAGTTCGCCAAGGGGTATTACATCGAACCAACAATTTTTTACGATGTTGACAACAATGCCCGCATCGCCCGTGAAGAAATCTTCGGCCCCGTAGCGTCCATAATTCCCTTCGACGACGAGAAAGACGCGGTGAGGATTGCGAATGATTCTCCCTACGGATTGGCCGCAGCGGTTTGGACGCGCGATATTTTCAAAGCCTTCCGTGCAGCCAAAGCCATACGCGCCGGTATCGTCTGGATCAATCATATGCAGCCGACGTACGTCGAAGCTCCTTGGGGCGGATACAAACAGTCGGGCTTTGGACGCGAGCTCGGACCGTGGGGCGTGGAAGAATATCTGGAAACAAAACAAGTACATGTCAATCTCAATGAGCAACCGATCGGTTGGTATTGATTCGCACTGTGTGTCCAACAAAATGGGAACCATCCAACTACGCACGGCAATTCCTGGGCCGAAATCGCTGGAACTCGGCCAACGACGTCAGCAGGCTGTGCCAAGAGGCGTGTCGCCGGCCACGCCGATCTATATTGCCAAGGCTGAAGACGCGTGGATTGAAGATGTGGACGGCAACCGCTTTATTGATTTCGCGGGAGGCATTGGCTGCCTGAATGTTGGGCATCGGCGTCAGCCTGTCCTGTCCGCGCTTCGAGCGCAGCTGGACCGATTTCTGCACGCCTGCGTTCAGGTCACCCCCTACGAAGGCTACGTGCGCCTGGCGGAGCGGATGAATGAAGTCACGCCGGGAAGTTTTCCCAAGAAGACTTTTCTGCTGAATACTGGCGCCGAGGCGATTGAAAATGCAGTGAAGATTGCGCGGGCCTATACCAGGCGGTCCGGGATTATCGCATTCGAAGACGCATTCCACGGACGCACCATGATGGCGTTGGCGTTGACCAGCAAAACTCATCCCTATAAGGCTGGCTTCGCTCCATTCCCTGCGGACGTTTATCGCATTCCTTACGCTTATTGCTATCGCTGTTCTTACTCGCTGACTTATCCGCAATGCGGCGTTTTTTGTGCGCGCCACCTGGAAGACACATTCAAACGGGTCGTGGCTGCCGAAGATGTCGCTGCGGTGATTGCTGAGCCGGTGCTGGGGGAAGGTGGCTTCGTGGTGCCGCCGACCGAGTTTTTTCCGATCTTAATAGATATCTGTAAGCGGCATGGCGTGTTGTTCATTGCGGATGAAGTGCAAAGCGGTTTCGGACGCACCGGAAAATTATTTGCCAGCGAGCACTACGGCATCGAGCCTGACATTCTTGTTACTGCGAAATCTATGGGAGGCGGGCTTCCATTGGCTTCTGTTACCGGGCGTGCCGATGTCATGGATGCTCCTGTGCCCGGCGGGTTGGGCGGGACCTTCGCCGGAAATCCGCTCTCCTGCGCGGCGGCGTTGGCGGTCTTGGACTTGTTCGCGACGGAACCGCTTTTGGCCCATGCTGAAGAATTGGGAAGGTATTTTCAAACCCGCACCCGGCAGTGGCAGACACAGTGGCCAATCATCGGAGATGTTCGTGGCCTCGGCGGGATGCAGGCCATTGAGATCGTCAAACCCGGAAGCCGGGAACCTGCAGCTGACCTGGTGAAGCAGGTGGTGCAATATTGCTACGAACACGGAGTAATTATTCTTTCCTCCGGCTCATATTCGAATGTCATCCGGTTGCTGGTGCCGCTGGTGGTGACTGAATCTCAAATGGATGAGGGACTCGAGGTCCTCGAATCCGCGCTCCGCAAAGCACACGAAGGCGCAGGACGCGATCACGCTGTATCGGAACACGGGATTCCTGCCGCACGGTTAGGAAATGTGCAGCAGGTTTAGATCAGGGCTTGGAGTTTGGCTATCTTGCGGTGACCAAAGAATGTGTGATGGCATGAACCGACAGCGCGATGCGATTCTGAACTCCAACTTTTCGCATGAGCTTGGCGACGTGCGCTTTCACGGTGCGCTCTTCAATGCCAAGGGCAGAACCTATTTCCTTGTTGGAACGGCCAGCCACCAGCATCTCCAGAACTTCCTTTTCCCGGTCCGTGAAAGTCACACGGCCCGCGGGGAATATCCGCCCCGGCGATGAGCTCACCCTCTCGATAAACATGGAAAGGACATGGCGGGGCGCCCACACTGAGCCTTGATTCACCATGCGGATCGCCTGCACGAATTCTGCCGCGGGAGCGGCTTCGTCCACGTAGCCTTTAGCGCCCGCGGCGATTGCTTTAAGAATGGTTTCCTCGTCAATCCCGGAACCGGTCACAATAATACGAAGATCGGGACGCGTGGCCTTCATGGTCGCCATCAAATCGAACAAATTCTGGCCGTTACGGTTTCCCAGCAGAATTAGATGGATGTCGGCCATGGCGCTAATATCGGCGAGCGGAGCGGACACTAGCTCGAAATCCGGCTCAGAATCAAAGAGTGCGCGGAAGCCCACAAATCGCAGCGGATCGCTTTCCACTACGGCAATACGTATAAGCGGTTTTCTGGCGGTAGCAGCTTTCATAGACATCCTATGTCCTGGTCTGCGGTTAGAATATCGGCATCCAGTCATCATGCAAAGCTAAGTGAGCAGTCCTCAATTACGGCGGTAACGTGCCAAAAATCGCAGGTGGGAAGGAAAAAACAGATGAGAACCCGGTTAGCTAGCACAATGGCCTACATTTTGGCTGGATCCATGCTCCTGGCGGTGGTCGCGGCGGCACAAGATACTTACCAGCCGAAGTTTAAGGGCGACCCTGCCCGCTCCGATTCCGAGAATGTTGCCCTCGGGTACATGCGCACCGTCATTCGCACGCAGAGCAAATATCACAGGACCAATGGGAAATATGCTTCCTCCCTAGCGCAACTGGTTCATGTGGGATCATTCACACGGCGAATGACGGAAACCGATCGCGGAGACTATACCGTCAGTTTCCGGCGCAAGGGAGATGGGTACGAACTGGCTTTGACTCCGAAGCAACTGAATGCGGACCATCGGTCATTTTTCGCCCGCGAGGATGGGGTTATTCACGCCGATGAAACGAAAGCCGCGGATGAGGACTCCCCCAAGGTGCAATGAGGCTGGGTGTGCTCGAAGACCTCACGTTCAGCTCCCGATTTTTTCTTATGGACTGGCCTTAATCTCAATCGCTTTGCCGTTACTGTAGGTGACCGTCACTGGCTTACCGCCATTCGGGTAATTCACCGTCTTGATTGATTCCTCACCTGACGATTCCGGAATACCCATTCCAATCGCGAAATCGGCCTGAATCTCGTTCATGCCCGGCTTAACCTGATGGTGTTCGATCGCTTCCCAGACTTCTGGCGGCC
>JAFAWN010000039.1 GCA_019241735.1 Terriglobales bacterium | reverse complement strand
GCTCTACAGCGGAAGTTGCACCAGACCATTAAACGTGTGACCCAGGATTTTCAGGGACGCTGGCATTTCAACACCTGCATCGCCGCCATCATGGAATTGGCGAACGAACTCTACGCCACCACCGAAGCTGCGCGGGAGCGGATTCCGGTTTCGCTTCTGAGCAATGTGCACCGCGATCTCGTTCTGCTGCTCGCGCCTTTCGCACCCTATCTCGCCGCGGAGTTGTGGGAGATGCTGGGGCGGAAGGAAAACCAGTTGCGCGCACCATGGCCGAAGTACGATGCCGCTTTGGCGAAAGAGGAAGAAATTGAAATCCCGGTGCAGATTAATGGAAAACTAAAAAGCCGGATTGTGATTGCAACCGGCAGCTCCGACGATCTGATCCGAAACCACGCATTGTCCGACGAGAAAGTAAAATCGGCCCTCGACGGCAAACAGATCGTCAAAGTCGTTATCGTGCCTGGAAAACTGGTAAACCTAGTGGTTCGCTGAACTCGCGAGTAAATGACTCAACCCTCTCCCACACTCGAAGGCTTCAAAGTCATGTGCAGGCGGCCGTCACTGGCTTTCGCGGAAATTGCCTGGCGATGGAGTTTCGGCGCGGCCGCAGTTGCAGTGCTGGCATTTTCAGTGCTTGAATTCTTCGATACTTTGGCCGTCAGCGGACGCGATCTCTTCCTGCTCCGAACGCGGCATCCGCTTCTTGTCTTAAAGGCCGTCTTGCACATTCTCAAAGGCAGCGCCTTCCGCGCGAAATGGGTGGCGATGCTGGTGCTGATTGTGTTGTCACTCGCGTGGGTGATTGTGGCGTCAATCGGGGGGAGAGCAACCGTGAAAAGGCTTCGGTCCTACCTTCGTGACCGCGGAAACGGCATGCCTCCATCCGCGGAGGGGCATGGCGCGCCACAGCAATTTCCGCTTGGTCTTAATTTCCTACGAGTCCTCTTAACTGCTGCGACAGGTTCAGCTATCTTCGGGGCCTTCATTCTGAGTGCCGCTGCTTCGTCTGCTGCTGACCCTTCACCGGGTGGCGCAATGTTGATCTTCACCGCGGTAGCGTTGGGACTCGGCATGGTGTGGTGCGTTCTGAATTGGCTTCTTTCCATCAGTGCGCTGCTCGCTGTTGCCGAGCGGAAACGCACTTTCGCTGCGATTAGAAGTGCGGTTGATCTGTGCTGCAACCACACTGGCCCTGTATTAGCAGCAGGGACCTGGTTCGGACTGGCGCATCTGGTGCTATTTTTTCTTGTAACTTCTGTTCTTATGTTCCCTCTGGCATTTGCCGGCGTACTTCCCCCGGGGATAGTGCTGGGAGGCGTCATCCTGATCTCGCTGCTTTACTTTGCGGCTGCGGATTTCTTATATGTGGGAAGAATGGCTGCGTACATGGTGATTATCCAATGCCCTGCCGAGGCGCAGGGGGAGGTGCCCCAAGGCTCCTCAAGTTTCGGAACAGCGCTGCGCAGGCTACAGACCGACGTGGATCCCGGAGAACTGATTCTCTGCGATACCTAGATATTTGTGCCACGCCGCTTTACATTTCAGCCATGATCTGAGAAATTTATCAATGGACACCCAATCCGTCGTCGTTCTCGACTTTGGGGCGCAGTATTCACAACTGATCGCCCGCCGCATCCGCGAACAAGATGTTTTTTCCGTTGTGCTTCCCTGTACGGCGACCCTGAGCGAGATCCGCAGCTATTCCCCAGCCGGCCTGGTTCTTTCCGGTGGCCCCTCTTCGGTTTATGACCGCGACGCGCCGCGCGCCGACCCGGGCATTTTTGCCATGGGCCTTCCGGTGCTGGGCATCTGCTATGGCCTGCAATACATGGTGCATGCGCTCGGCGGCAAAGTGCGACCGGCAGCCAAGCGCGAATATGGGCACGCGGAAGTCGAAATTCTGGACTCATCCCAACTATTTGAGGGCTTACCAAAAACTCTGAGCGTGTGGATGTCACACGGCGATGAAGCTGATAAATTGCCGCAAGGTTTCCAGTTGACCGCGAAAAGCCCTAACGCTGTCGCGGCCATTGAGAATCCCGGACAGAAAATGTGGGCGGTGCAGTTTCACCCTGAGGTCCACCACACGCCCATGGGAGCTCAAATCCTGCGAAATTTCGTGCTCAACATTTGCAAAGCAAAGCCTAATTGGACGGCGCAACGCTTCATTGACGGCACTATTTCCAGCGTGCGAAGTACTGTAGGCAACGGCGTCGCTATCTGCGCCCTCTCCGGTGGTGTGGATTCCGCCGTCGCCGCTACTCTTGTGGATCGCGCGCTGCGCAATGGGAGTGGCAGTTCCCGTTTAATCTGCATTTTTGTGAACAACGGCCTGCTGCGCAAGGATGAATTCGAAAAAGTTCAGCGGAATCTGCGCGACAAACTGGGACTGCGGGTAGTAGCCGTTGACTCTACGGAAAGATTTCTAAACAAACTTTCGGGCGTTACCGATCCGGAAAAGAAACGCAAGATCATTGGGCGCGAATTCATCTCAGTCTTTGAAGAAGAAGCTAACAAGATCCTTGATTCCGCCGAAGTCACTGCCGGTAGCGCCAAATCAAACTTGAAAGACGTCTGGCTGGTGCAGGGGACGCTCTATCCCGACGTGATTGAATCGCGATCGGTACGCGGCCCGTCGCAGACCATCAAGACGCATCACAATGTTGGCGGGCTTCCGGAGGAGATGACCCTCAAGCTGATAGAGCCGCTGAAAGACCTGTTCAAGGACGAAGTTCGTGAGATCGGGCGCGATCTAGGCATGCCCCAGGAGATTCTGCAACGCCAGCCTTTTCCAGGCCCGGGGCTGGCAGTACGCATTCTCGGGGAAGTCACTGCAGAGCGCCTAAAAATTCTCCGCGAATGTGATGACATCGTTGTCACCGAGATCAAGAACGCGGGCCTCTACACCAGGATTTGGCAGTCGTTCGCGGTGCTCCTACCTGTGATGTCCGTCGGAGTTATGGGCGACCAGAGGACCTACGCTAATACTTGCGCGGTGAGGGCGGTGCATTCAGAAGATGGCATGACGGCGGACTGGGTGCCGCTACCGCATGAGGTGTTGAAGGTAATTTCCAGCCGGATCGTAAACGAAGTAAAAGGCGTCAACCGCGTGGTCTATGACATTACGTCCAAGCCGCCGGGAACCATCGAATGGGAATGAGCTAAGTTTTCCCGAGTTCAGACCCTAGGCCGCTGTTTCAACTTCGTAAATTGAGTGCCAGGAGGTCGCCGCCTGCAGCCTCTGGTTTACGTTGTTGATATTCTTCACGCCTTCAGTCTGCAACCATTGGCGGAAGGCCTCGCCACCCTGTTTCGCATAGATTGGAATGCCGTCCTTCCAGGTTGCGCGCCCGCAGAGCACTCCATTAAATTTCACGCCCGACTCGCCCGCCAATTCCAAGGCTTCGGTAAACTCCGCATTGCTGACGCCAGCGGATAAGTAAATGAACGGCTTTTTGGAAACCGATGCGGCCTTCAAAAATAGGTCCGCGGCCTCCTTTTTGCTGTATGCGCTCTTCCCGGCGTAAACTTTGGCGCCCTCCACAAATTTCATGTTCACCGGAACCTCAACTTTGAGAACATCCACGCCGTAACGGTCTTTGCTGAACTCGCGCATGCTTTCGATCACGATTTTCGGCTTCTTCCTGGCATAATCGAAACCCTTCTCGTCCACCCCTTCTTCATATCCAACAAATTCGAGAAAAAACGGGATATCGTTGGCGCGGCATTCATCTCCCAGGCGCTCCACCCAGGCATGTTTCTTTTCGTTGATGTCTTTCGGGTCGAGCGGCGAGTAATAAAGCAATATCTTGATGCAGTCCGCGCCCGCTTCCTTCAAGCGCCGCACCGACCACAAATCCAACAGATCGCCCAACCGCCCTGGCCCAGTCTTGTCGTATCCGGTCTTTTCGTAGGCCAGTAACAGACCGGCGTTTTTGGCCCGGCGCTTCGAGGCGGGAAGCCCCCATTCCGGATCAAGCAAAATGGCGCTAGCATGCGGCGTAAGGACTTCGGTGACCAGCGTCTTGAACTCCTCCATCATCGCGTCGCTCACTTCGCCGCCTTTTTCTTTGCTCAGAGACTTCTGCAACGATCCCCGCTGGTCCATGGCAGCGGCGGCAATAACACCGCGTTGATCCGATACTTTTTTCAGGCCGGCCAGCTTGCCAGGGGAAAGCTTCATGGGATTCCTCCAGGAATTCGTCAGCGAAATGCAGTTCATTGTAAACCACGGAAACCCAGCGTGACCCGGACTGCGGCGCACGTATTTCACAGACACCTTTATATTTGACCTCGCGCCGCGGATAGCGAATTTGCGGTACGATTCTTTCAATCACAGGATGTGGTTACCGGCAAATGGGGACATCAATAACTATTACCACTGACTTCAGGTTCATGGTTCTTATAATGGCGCTGCTGATCAGCCCGCAAGTCGAAGCGAAGTCGAAAATGGAAAAGAAAACCTTTGGAGTAACCCGTGATGGCCAGCAAGTCGATATTTACATTCTAAAAAATAAGAGCGGAATGGAAGCGGCGATCACTAACTATGGAGCGACTCTGGTGTCGCTCAAAGTCCCCGACCGAAATGGCCGGTTGGATGATGTTGTGCTGGGCTACGACGATCTCGCGGGTTACGAAACCGATAAAGCATATCTTGGCGCTACGGTTGGCCGTTATGCGAACCGCATTGCGCATGGGACCTTCACCCTTGCCGGAACTAAATTCACGCTCCCGAAGAATAACGGAGAGAATACCCTGCATGGCGGGATCGCGGGGTTCAACAAGAAAGTATGGAAGGTCAAAGACGTTTCGTCGCAAGAGTCGCAGGCGCTCGAGCTGACCTATTTAAGCAAGGACGGAGAAGAAGGCTTCCCTGGCAATTTGTCAGTAAAAGTGACTTACTCTCTACCTGTCAATCGCAATGAATTAAAGATTAAATACAGCGCTACGACCGACAAAGAGACCGTAGTCAACCTGACCAATCATTCCTATTTCAATCTCTCAGGGCAGGGAAACGGCGACATCCTCAAGCATGAATTAACGCTTCGCGCCTTGAAGTTCACTCCGGTGGATGAAACCCTGATTCCCACCGGAGAATTGCGCGACGTTAAGAACACCGCTTTTGATTTTATGACTGCGACCGCGATCGGAGCGCGAATTGACCAGGACGATCAACAACTGAGGCGTGGGAAAGGCTACGATCATAACTGGGTGCTGAATAATAATGGAATTTTATCCATAGCCGCCGAAGCCTATGATCCGCAGAGCGGCCGCATACTGGAAGTCTCCACGACAGAGCCGGGCGTCCAGCTCTACACCGGAAACTCTCTCGATGGCACTATTCACGGAAAAGCAGGGAAAATTTATCAGCGGCGCTACGCGTTTTGCCTGGAAACCCAGCATTTCCCGGATGCACCAAATCATCCTCAGTTTCCCTCGACTGAGCTAAAGCCGGGTCAGCACTTCAAGTCCACAACCGTGCTGAAGTTCTCCGTACGATAATCCCACTCGCTTATTAATTCCTGCATCCTAAAGGGATGAAATTCTCCGTCGGCAGACAAGCCTTCGCAATAATCGCACTTTGTTCAGTCGGCGTGAGCGCCGCCGGCCAGGGCATTACTTCTTCTCCAGCTTCAGCCCGATTGCTGGCAAATTATGCCGTTGCGGCTACCTTGGACGCTCCCGACAGCCCATCCCAGCAGAGCGGCAGTATTGAGCAGCAAGAAGAACATCCCAGCCTATGGAAGCGGGCGATTGACGACCAGGCGAGCATTTATGCCGCCCCGTTTCATAGGTCTAGTTTGAAATGGGACGCGCTATTCCTGGTGGGGACCGGAGCATTAATTGCGACCGACCGCGATGCCATCAGAAATTTAACTAGCGATCACGTTCGCTTCAGCCGGAATACTTCTGACGTTGGTCTAATCGGCACCGGAGTTGCCGCCGGAGGTATTTGGCTGGAAGGGTTGAGCACGCACAATCCGCACGCGCAAGAAACTGGATACCTTACATTGGAAACGCTCGCGAATACCGCCGTAGTCTACGCCGGCACCCAACTCCTAACCGGACGGGAACGGCCCTTTGAAGGCACCGGCAACGGGAGATTCTGGCGCAACAACGCGCTTAACAGCTCTTTTCCATCCGGGCACGCTACTTTTACCTGGGCGATGGCCAGCGTGATCGCGCACGAATACCCGCACCACTGGGTGCAATGGCTGGTTTATGGAACCGCGACCGCAGTAACTGTCACCCGCTTTACCGGACGCGAGCACTTTCCATCGGACGTGGTTGTTGGGAGCGTGTTTGGATATGCGATCGGTACGCACATCTTCCATTCTCGCTGCAAAACAGGACTAAGCAGCGCGTGTGTCGCGAGGAAGTGAGTTTCTACCCCCAGCGCCGCTACAGGGCGGCATGACGTCCACATGGTAAAATAGACAAAATCCATGGCTACCATCCAGCGTAGAAAAAGCCTTTCCTGCATGATTGGCACGGTCCGCGTGGGCGGCGATGCACCGGTTGTGGTGCAATCAATGACCAATACCGATACGGCGGACGCTGCCTCGACCGTCCAGCAGGTTGCAGCCTTAGCACGTGCGGGATCTGAGTTGGTCAGGGTTACGGTGAACAACGAAGAGTCGGCGGCTGCGGTGGCTCCGATTGTTGAACAACTTGCGCGGCAAGGCATTACTGTTCCGGTGATTGGCGACTTTCATTACAACGGACACCTTCTGCTCAAAAAGTATCCGGAGTGTGCGCGGGCGCTGGCCAAGTACCGCATTAATCCCGGCAATGTCGGCATAGGACGCAAAGACGACGCAAATTTCGGGACCATGATTGAAGTCGCGGCGGAAAACAATAAGCCGGTGCGCATTGGTGTGAACTGGGGATCGCTCGATCAGGCGCTGTTGACCCGGATGATGGATGAAAATTCGCGCCTGCCCGAACCGAAAGATGCACGCTCGGTCACTATGGATGCAATCGTAGTCAGCGCGCTCAACTCTGCGCGGCTGGCAGAGCAGTACGGCTTGCGGCCAGATCAAATCATCCTCAGCGCCAAGGTGAGCGGCGTCCAGGACCTGATTGACGTTTATCGCTCTCTCGCTGCCCGCTGCAATTATCCGCTGCATTTGGGACTCACCGAAGCCGGGATGGGAGCCAAGGGAATCGTGGCTTCGAGCGCAGCTCTGGCCGTGTTATTACAGGAGGGGATTGGAGACACAATCCGGGTCTCGCTGACTCCTGCCCCCGGTGGTGACCGCAGCGAAGAGGTGCGGGTGGCGCAGCAGATACTTCAGTCGCTGGGAATTCGCAGTTTTACTCCGCAGGTCACAGCCTGTCCCGGCTGCGGCCGGACTACCAGCACTTTCTTCCAGGAAATGGCGGAGCAGATTCAGACTTACTTGCGCGATAGCATGCCGCTATGGAAAGACCGCTACGTTGGCGTTGAAGAGATGAAGGTTGCGGTGATGGGTTGCGTAGTGAACGGTCCCGGAGAATCTAAACATGCCAGCCTTGGCATCTCGCTACCCGGGACTTTTGAAGAGCCCAAAGCTCCGGTTTATGTCGATGGCCGGCTCTTCACCACGCTAAAGGGCGACAGAATTGTGGCAGAGTTCATTACCATCCTCGATCAGTACGTAGAGTCGCACTACGCGGCTAAAGAAGAAGTTCCTGTCCCCGTATAGAACTCTCTCCAGCAAACCCAAGGGCGTTTGAGCTTTCAATTCCAACTACAAATTCCGGCGCGCGCCGTTCCCCAACAAGCTCGATCCCTTCACGCAAGCTTCAGCAGTGCAACCGAAACGGCGAGCCACACCGCGAATGCCGCGGCATTCAATCCGATTCTCCACTGCCAG
>JAFAWN010000340.1 GCA_019241735.1 Terriglobales bacterium | reverse complement strand
CCTGACAATCTTAGCGTCGTCTGCCTGGAGTCAATGAGGTCCCCGTCGTCTAGCCTGGCCTAGGACATCGCCCTTTCACGGCGGTAACACGGGTTCAAATCCCGTCGGGGACGCCAACAAAATAAAGGCAGTTACGTTGCACTCCTTTACGACAGTCGCGTCCGTAACGGTACGCAACCGTGGAAAGGAGCTTGAACGTTCACGGCGGGAACAGGAGAGATGGGAAGTCTGTCAACCGAGCCGGGCGCGAATCGCTAATCCGCATCACTAGTCGCCTACTCTGATCGCTTAAGGTCCAACACGGCTTGTGCCTGTTCGAGCGCTAGATCAAATGCTTTTTCGAGCTTGGGGTTCACGTTTCGGCATCCGTCGACCACTTTCCCACTCCAGGTCACATATTCGCGACGACGTTCTAGCGCCCAATCTGTAGGAGGCCTGACCGTTATGTCCCGAACATTGCAAATCTTGTCTGCGATTTTCACCAGTTTTGCGCGAACGGAAGAGGCTCGCGCGTGTTCGATCTGAAGTCGCTTCCGCTCGCTTTTTTCGAGGGACTTGTCGTCTGTCAACTCGCGCACAAGGCCCTCCACCTCGGCTCCAAAATGTTCGTATAGTTCCTCAAAGGTAGTTTGGGTGTCCTCGACGGTGTCGTGCAGGATGGCGGCGAGTAGCGTTGCCTCATCAGATACGTCACCTTCGGCCGCAAGGACAGTTGCAACTGCGATGGGATGATTGATGTAGGGCGATCGCTCAGCGTCCTTACGCTGGTGCCCGCGATGCTTGTCGGCCGCAAATGCGATTGCCTTAAGAAGGTGAGTGGGATTCAAAGTCCGCAGAGCCTCTTCGTTGAAAGATTTCTAATTCCGCTATCATTACCCGCCGTCCACCTAGTTAGTGTTGGACAGAAGGTGGATCCACGAGGTATCCGGATTGTACTCTCGCTGCATGTGCGAAAACATCGCCGATTTATGGCTGGCTGAAATGGTGGTAAATCTGCCGCTTCGCCAATAAAATTCATCTTCGCATCGCCCTCTTCCCGTACATTTATAGAAATGGGAGGTCACCCGTGAGCAGCCTCGTATGTTTGTTAACCATTTGGATCGCAGTGGCGTTGATGGCCTTCCCCCAAACCTCTGCCCAGCTCACGGCCGAAGGTTCCGGGGAGGGCGCGCCGCCATTGACTCTCACTTTCGCCGATAGCCTGCAACTGGCCAAGAAAAACAATCCCGAATATCGCGCCGCTCTCACTGACTACCGGTCCGCTAAGGAAGATAAAGTGCAGGCGCGGGCGGCGTTGCTGCCGAACGTAAATTACAACGCAGCCTTCACTTATACCCAAGGCGGAGGTATTCCCGGCGTGGGGAGGTTTATCGCCAATAATGGCGTGCATGAATATGTGAGCCAGGGAAACGCGCATGAGGTCATATCTCTCGGTGGCGTGGCGGAATATCGACGAGCCTCAGCTTTGGAGGCTCTCTCACGAGCGCGTTCCGAGATTGCAGCTCGCGGGTTGGTAGTCACGGTCACGCGTGCGTATTACGCCCTGATAACCGCGCAACGAAAGTATGCGAACTCGCAGCGTGCTGCATCTCAAGCGCACTCCTTTTTCGATACCACTCAAAAGCTTGAAAAGGGAGGCGAGATTGCCCACTCCGATGTCATAAAGGCGCAGCTACAAATGGAGCAGGCGGACCGCGATTTGCGCGCCGCCGAGTTGGAGATGAACCGGAATCGTCTGGAGCTGGCAATTCTGGTTTTCCCGGACTTCAATCAGAATTTTTCGGCGGTTGATGATTTAGCTACGCCGCAAGCATTGCCGCCATTTCCCGAGGTGCAGATTGCAGCCGTAAGCAAGAATCCCCAGTTGCGCGCGGCAATCGCCAATCTGCAAGCTGTCCGCCAGGGGGTCGGGAATGCCTGGAGCGGCGTTCTCCCGTCTTTGACACTTGATTATTTTTACGGCATTGATGCGAATCACTTTGCAGTTCGAACGGATGGTATCCACAACCTAGGTTATTCGGCGGTGGCGAGCCTGCAATTGCCGGTCTGGAATTGGGGGGCAAGCATCAGCAAGCTAAAGCAGGCAGGACTTCGCCGCGATCAGGCCAACCTTGAACTCACTTTCGCGCAGCGGCAGTTTCTTGCCGACTTGCGAACTTTATATGCAGGTTCGAAGGCTGCGGAGGCTGAACTCGAATCTCTCCGGCGCTCGGTTACGCTCGCGACGGAGAGCTCGCGGTTGGTGCTTTTGAGGTATAAGGCAGGTGAAGCCACAGTGCTCGAGGTGGTGGATGCGCAAAACACGTTGACTCAGGCGCTCAATGCGTTGGACGATGGGCAGGTAAGATTCAAGGTGGCCATGGCTGAACTGCAAACGTTAACTGGGAATTTGTAACCCGATGCCCGCCAATCGAAACAGCACCTCCGCGATTAAGACGCCGCGATTGGCGCGGATTGTTTTCGCCTCAAGTTGCATGTTAGTCCTTGATCTTGTGCTTGCCAGTTGCGCCAAGAAGGCAGCCGAGGCGGATCCGGCGGTTCCGGTGCAGGTCGTAGCGGTTAAGAAGACTTCAATTAACAGGATCATAGAGGCGGCGGCGGTACTTTATCCGCTACAGCAATCGGCGATTGTTCCTAAAATCAGTGCACCGGTGAAACAGTTCTACGTAACCCGCGGGAGTTTCGTGCATCGCGGTCAACTGCTGGCAACTTTAGAAAACAGGGATCTCGCGGCGGCGGCGCAGGATACTAAAGGCACCTACGACCAGGCGCAGGCAACCTATCAGACGACGACTGCCGCAGACTTGCCAGAGGCTATACAGAAGGCGCAATTAGACGTTAAGGCGGCGAAAGGGTTGCTGGAGGCGCAAGAGAAAGTCTTCAAAAGCCGCCAGGAACTGTTCCAACAGGGAGCATTGCCGCGAAAAGAACTGGATCAGTCCAATGTCGATGTGACGAGTGCGCGCAATCAATACGAAATTGCGCAAAATCATCTGCAATCCTTGATGACCATTGGAAAACAGGGGACTTTGAAATCAGCGGCCGGTCAATTGGAGTCCGCTAAAGGAAAATACGCAGGAGCGGAAGCCCAGCTGGCCTATTCCGAAATCCGCAGTCCGATCGATGGAGTTATCACTGACCGTCCTCTTTATCCGGGCGAAATGGCGACTGCCGGCACTCCGTTGCTCACGGTGATGGACATCTCTCAAATAATCGCTCGCGCCCATATTTCACAGCAGGATGCCGCATCGTTAAAAGTCAAAGACAAAGCGACGATTACGGCGCCGGGAGCGGATCCGGTAGAGGGGAAGGTCACAATGGTAAGTCCTGCACTCGATCCCAACAGCACCACTGTAGAAATTTGGGTGCAGGCAAAAAATCCTGGGAACTCGTTAAGACCAGGTTCGAGTGTAAACGTTTCAATGCTGGCGGAAACGGTCCCCGACGCATTGGTGGTGCCGGCTGTGAGCCTGCTCGCGGGAGAGGCGGGAGCGAAGACTGTGATGGTCGTTGGCGGCGATGGCCGTGCTCATCAGAGAACGGTGCAGGTGGGAATTCGGCAGGGCAACAAGGTGCAAATTCTGGACGGCCTCCACGCCGGAGACAAGGTAATCACGGAAGGCGCATACGGTCTGGCTGACAACAGCAAAATTGAAGTTAGGGAAGCTAGCGGTGAAGACAGTCCCGCGGATAAATCCGGCGCCAAAACAGACGAGTCCAATGACAAGAAATAAACGGCGGAATATGGAGTGGGAGATCGAAGTACCGTGACCCAGCCGGGATCCGCATATTGGTTTGTGCGTCATTCGAAGTCTGTAATTTTTCTAATTATTACGATCGCGCTGCTTGGGGCCTACCTGGCCTTCACCATCCCGGTTTCGGTTTTCCCCACTACGAATTTCCCCCGGGTTTTGATCGCGGTTGATAACGGGGTCATGCCCATCGACCAAATGATGGTCACCATCACACGGCCTATTGAGGAGGCGGTGAACAACGTTCCTGGACTGGTCAACGTTCGTTCGATCACCAGCCGCGGATCGGCCGAGATTGACCTTTATTTCGATTGGAACAGCGACATGTTCCAGACGCTGCAACTCGTCAATGCCGAGATTTCGCGGGTGCAGCCGGAATTGCCCAATACCGCGAAGATTGTAGCCAACCGCTTAACTTTCGCGAGTTTTCCTATCATGGGTTACAGCTTGACCTCGGATACGGTTCCACAGACCCAGCTTTGGGAAATCGCAACTTACGACCTCAAGCCCCGGATAAACCGCCTGAACGGAGTTTCGACCGTAGTGATTCAAGGTGGCCAGGAACCCGAGTTCCATATCATCCCAGATCCGGCAAAATTGCTCACTGCGAACATTACCGTCACTGACATTCTCGATGTCATGAAGCGGACGAACCTGATCGATTCGCCCGGACTCTTTGAAGGCGATCATCAGCTGGTTCTGGGATTAGTGAGCGGACAACTCCAAAGTCCTGATCAGATCGCTGCGACGGTGATCAAGGCGACCCCGGCAGGAATCCCGGTTCGAATTGGCGATGTAGCTACTGTGCAAGCGGCCGTGAAACCGGTTTACACAATTGTGACCGCGCGGGGAAAGCCCGCAGTATTGCTGAATATCAACCGCCAGCCGGACAGCAATACTCTGGAGGTCGCGAATGAAGTGCACGCAGAGATAGACCGCCTTCAGAGGTCACTGCCCCACGGGGTTGTGATTCAGCCTTTTTACGATCAATCGGTCATAGTAAGCGACTCCATCAAAAGCGTTCGCGATGCGATCATCCTAGGTGTGATCCTGGCTTCGATCATTCTGGTCGTGTTCTTGCGCGATTGGGGAACGTCGATTGTTGCCGGGCTGGTCATTCCGGTGACCATACTCTTCACTTTTGTAGCCTTAAAACTTCTCAATCAAAGTTTCAACTTGATGACCTTGGGAGGGCTGGCCGCTGCCGTCGGCTTGGTGATCGACGATGCGATCGTAGTTGTTGAGAACATTGTGCTGCATCGCGCCGCCGGTCAGGGGCGTCTGGAGGCGATCCACAGCGCACTGAAAGAGATTACGGTGCCGCTGGTGGGATCGACCGTAACTCCGGTAGTGGTGTTCCTGCCTCTGATCGCAATCACCGGTGTCACCGGAACATTTTTTCGCGCGCTGGCCGTCACCATGACTGTGTCTTTGTTTACCTCTTTAATTTTGGCTCTGACTTGGACGCCAAATCTGAGCCAGTACTTTATCGGCCGCAAAAACAAAGACGGAGAGAAGCTTGAAAGCCAGTCACCTGCCGGGCTCACGGACGACCAATCCATGGAACAGCTTCTGAAG
>JAFAWN010000422.1 GCA_019241735.1 Terriglobales bacterium | reverse complement strand
GCCATGAGGGGCTGAACAGGTACTGGTTACTCAAAACCAGGTTCATGTAGTTGTTATGCGACTCTGCGCCTGTTGATGGCAAAGCGGCCTGCTGCACGAGCGCGTTATGGGTAATGTAGTTATCGGCGGAGGCGCGGAGGAACCACTGCGATTTAGAAGACTGGTCCCAATCAAATCGTAGCGTTCCCAGGTGGTCGCGAAAGTTGACGGGAACGTTGTCCGGCACATCAATGGAGTCCGCGCCGGGAATCAAACCCTGCGAAGCCAGCGAAGAGAGGGCGCGGAACTGAGCCAAGCTTGCCGGACTGTACGCGATACTTGCATTCTCATGGACGTACACCAGTGACGAGAAAAACCACAACTTATCCTTCCTGATGGGGCCGCCCAAAGTTGCGCTATAGTCCTGGCGCGAAAACGGCTGCTTTGGGTTGGGGGCAGGGTTGTCAATGGGGAAGCGTGCGTTCAAAGCGGCGGCGCGCTCGAAAAAAGCTTCATCCCCATGCCATGCATTGCTGCCGTGCCTGGTGGAGATTACAACCGAACCCGCCGTCGTTCGTCCCGTGTCAGCATCCTCCTGGGCAGTACGGACGGCGAACTCCTGAATTTCATCGGGAGAGAAATTTTGCAGAAAGCCGCCAATATAGTCGTCGGAGTTGTCGCCGCCATCGACCGAAAGCTGGTTGTTTAGTCCAGAGCTGCCCCCGGTGGAGACTGCGGTGATGCGGGCTTTGGTCGGGTCCGAGGGCTCAACCGGCTCGGTGCCGGGAGCCAGATAAGCGATATTGGCGAAGCTTCGCGCCGCCAGGGGAAGCTCCCGCAAATCCTCCTCCATAATGATGCCTTGATGTACCGTGCTGGCAGTATCAATCTGTTGCGTGGTGATGGAAGAGGCTTGCGCAGCAATATTGATCTTTTGCTGTACTGGAGCGGGGTTCAAAGTGACTGTGACGTCGCGGGTAAAACTCACTATGACCCGCACTTCAGTGGTGGCATCTGCAAAATTACTTGCACGGACCGTGACCCGATACCCTCCCGGAATCAGATCATTCAGCTCAAACTCTCCCCGTCCATTCGCGTTTGCGTAGCGCTGCACAGAAGAATCGATAGATTGGATGGCAACCTTGGCACTGGGAATCCTCGCGCCTGCTGAATCCT
The DNA here is from genome assembly GCA_019241735.1 of Terriglobales bacterium. Classification (GTDB taxonomy): domain Bacteria; phylum Acidobacteriota; class Terriglobia; order Terriglobales; family Acidobacteriaceae; genus JAFAWN01. The sequence continues at coordinate 21,364 of JAFAWN010000422.1, read as the reverse complement.
GGATGGTTCCACGTAACGCCCCGAAAGGACTCTGGGCGAGACAGATGCAAGGCAACAAAATTCCGAGCAGCAAAAATCCGCCAGCCGGCAAAAAGCGCCTGTTATTCCGTGGCCTACGTGTTAACTGCATGTGTGCTCCGGCGTTAAGCGTCTTAGAACGATAATTCCCGCAGATGAAAGGGGGTCGGCCTCTTGAGCCCTTTTCGTACGTTGCATGATACCGGGTAAGCGTCCCTGCCGCCAAGTTGCTTCGCGCTCGCGTGGAGATAGATTAAGGCCGTCTGGCAAGGCTCACGCGCGGGATTCCGCTCAGATCGTGGATGATTTGCACCTCATCCCATGCGCATAAAATTCCAGGAACACGGGTTGCAATCGTTCCGCTGATTTCCATCACCAGCCATCCGCCCGATTCGAGGCAATCGTGCGCCTCTGGCACGAGCCGATCTATGATCTCAAGTCCCGAGCTCCCGGCAAAAACCGCATTGCGAGGCTCGAACCTTCGGACCTCAAGCTGGACCTGATCTTCTTCGCTCTCCCCCACATAAGGCGGATTGGAAACCACAAAATCCAATTTCCCGATGTCTAACCCCCCCAGTAAATCGTTTTCATGGAACTGAATTCGACCGTCCAACTGGTGGCGAACTGCGTTTGCCCGGGCAATCTCCAGCGCAGCCTGAGAAATGTCTATGGCGTGGATTTCTGCGTCCGGAAGTTCTTTTGCGAGAACGACAGCGATGCAGCCGGAGCCGGTGCCTACGTCCGCGATCTTCGGATTATCGATCTCGCGCGCCAATGGCAACAACGCTTCGATCAGGTGCTCAGTTTCTGGGCGAGGGATTAGGACTGAAGGGTTAACGATGAAATCCATTCCCCAGAATTCCTGATGCCCAGTGATGTACTGTGCCGGCATCCCGCTAGCCCGCTCGTCGATCGCTCCCTGGTAGCGGAGGATCTCTTCCGGAAGAAGGGGCTGTTCTGGATGCGCATAGAGATAGGCGCGGTCGCAGTTCAAAGTGAACATGAGCAGCAGCTCGGCATTCAGGCGCGGGGAACCCATATGGCTGGTATCCAGCAGATTGATGGCAGCGGCGAGAGCTTCTCTTAGCTGCAGGGAATTATTAGCAACCGGCATGTCAATCCCGCGTCAGAAGCTAATGTCACGCTCCCGCAGCGACCTCTCCCTTAAGCTTTTCCGACTGATAGTGCGTTATAAGGCCGTCAATCAGCGGCTGGATTTTGCCGTCCATGACCTGCTCCAGCTGATGCACGGTGAGTCCAATGCGGTGGTCGGTCACCCGGTTCTGAGGAAAATTATAGGTGCGGATTTTCTCGCTGCGGTCGCCCGAGCCCACCATCGCCTTTCGTTCCTTGGCCAGCGCGTCCTGTTGCTTTTGCATTTCCATTTCATATAAGCGCGAGCGCAGAACACGCATGGCCTTTTCACGGTTCTTGATTTGTGACTTCTCGTCCTGGCAACTGACCACCGTGTTTGTCGGCAGATGCGTCACGCGAACCGCGGAATACGTAGTGTTGACAGATTGGCCGCCGGGACCGGAAGAGCAGAAGGTGTCGATACGAAGGTCCTTGGCTTCGATTTTTACGTCAACGTCCTCAGCTTCGGGAAGGACCGCGACCGTGACTGCCGAGGTATGCACCCGGCCCTGCTGTTCGGTGGCGGGGACGCGCTGCACCCGGTGTACGCCGCTTTCATATTTCAGCCGGGAAAACACCCGCTGCCCCTCGATGATCGCAATTACTTCTTTTAGTCCGCCTACAGACGATTCAGAGGTGGACAGCACTTCCACCTTCCAGTTCTGTGTTTCCGCATAACGGGTGTACATACGGAACATCTCCGCCACGAACAGCGTGGCCTCGTCCCCGCCGGTTCCAGCGCGGATTTCAAGAACCACGTCTTTTTCATCGTTCGGGTCTTTGGGCAGCAGCAGGACTCTGAGTTCCTCTTCGACAACCGCTACCCGGGCGTCGAGCTTAGTCAATTCATCCTGCGCATACGCACGCATCTCCGGGTCTTTTTCGTCCGCCAGCATTTCCCGGCTGCCTGCGATCCCTTGTTGCAAGTCTTTGTATTCCCGGTATCTTTCGACGATTGGGGATATTTCGCTGTGGGCCTTAGCCGCCTTCTGATACCGCGAAGAATCACCCATGATTTCCGGCGACGCCAGAGCCTGGGTCAGCTCCTCATAACGGGCTTCGATTTGATCAAGACGTTCAAACATGGGATTGCTCCAGATAGAATGCCGGGGCCTGAAAAATATTTGGAGGGAAGAATGTGTGCGGCAGCGCCGCTAGGCAATCACCAGCTCGCCACCGTGTTGTTGCTCGAGTGTCATTGCCTGGTCCAGGGCCACAATGGCGCACTGCACCTGGACGTCAGATGGCGGCTGGGTGGTGATGCGTTGCAGCCACAGACCCGGGGCCGTCATCAGCGCGAATAGAGATCCGCGATGCTTGGCGGCGAATCGGATGATCTCGTAAGAAAGCCCGGTGATTACCGGCAATAGGGCGATGCGCACGGCAAACCGCATCCAGAAACTCGTCACCGGAATAAGGGTGTAGACGAGCATGGAGATGATCATGACGGTCATCAGAAAACTGGTTCCGCAGCGGGGATGATACGTGGAATATTTTTGCACCGCAGGGGTCGCGAGCGGATCACCACTCTCAAAGGCGAACACGGTCTTGTGCTCGGCGCCGTGATATTGATAAACCCGTCGAATATCCGGCCACAAAGACACTCCCCAGATAAACAAGAGAAACAGCGCCAGGCGAATCACGCCATCGACCAGGTTAAAAATAATCTGCTGACCGAATAACGGATTGACGCGCTTCAATTCCGTCGCCGCAACCAGCGGGAGGAATTTGTACATGAAAATAAAGAAACCGACGGAGAAAATAATGTTGACCGCGGCCATCCAACCACTGACTTCGAGTTTCTTTTCCCCCGGCTCGACGGCTTCGTCGAGGGCTACGTTGGCCGAAAAACGCAGGGCCCGGAAGCCGAGGTTCATCGCGTATCCCAGGGTGATAAAGCCACGAACCACGGGCCAGCCCATCCACTTATGTTTTTCAGACAGCCGCTGCAATGGCTCGCTGTGAACCGACACTTCCCCGGAGGGCTTGCGGCAGGCTATGGCCCAGGCATGAGGAGAGCGCATCATAACGCCTTCCAGAACGGCCTGGCCGCCGACCAGAGTTTCCTCTCCTGCTTCGAGCGCGGGGAGTAACTGCACCGCCGCCAGGAAACGGGCGTTCCGGGATAATATCGGCAATAGCCGTCGGACAAATGTAAGGAGATACCGCATAAAAATTAGATGACGGTGCGTTCAAAGAAGCGCAACTAAGTTAAGAGTATACCAGATGCAACGATCATATTCGCTTAACCTCAATAAGCTCATGGAGTTAAAAGGGCGGGACTTATGAAGCGGCTGGCCGAGGTTTGTGAAAAGATCGCCGCGACTTCGAAGAAATTGGAGAAGGTCAGGATAGTCGCGGAATACTTTACCGACCCGGCATCGACGACTGAGGATGCCGCTTGCGCGTCGGTGTTTCTTTCCGGCCGCCCATTCCCCATCTGGGAAGAGACTACTTTACAGGTTGGCGGGTCGATCCTGTGGCGGATTGTGGCGGAATTGTCTGGAAACGGCGGCGACCTCGACGCAACCTACCGCAGGCATGGCGATCTCGGGGCAGTGGCTGGGGAAGTACTCCCCACCCCAGCAAAATCCCCTAATTTGTCGGTTTCCCAGGTCCAGGAATTTTTTAGAAAGATTGCCAGTGCCCGGGGGCCGGCTGCAAAAGGCGCCATGGTGCGGGAATTGCTTCTTCATAGCACTCCATTAGAAGCCAAATACATCATCAAGATCATGACCGGAGATTTGCGGATTGGGCTGAAAGAAAGTCTGGTAGAGGAAGCGATCGCCAAAGCTTATGGAACGCCAGTCGCGTCGGTTCAGCGCGCCAATATGCTACTAGGCGACATCGGCCAGACTCTACGGCTGGCGGCGGTGTGCGCACTTGACACTGCGAAGATGCGTCTGTTCCATCCTCTGGGCTTCATGTTGGCGAGTCCCGCGGAATCTGCCGAAGAGGCGCTGAGCTATTTTCAGAACGCCACGGTGGAAGACAAGTACGACGGCATTCGCGCTCAGGCGCACTGTTCGGGCGGGGAGGTGCGTATTTATTCACGCACGCGGGATGAGATTACGGAATCATTTCCGGAGCTGACTGCGCCGCTCGGCGCATTTTCACAGGATGTCATTCTCGACGGCGAGATTCTCGCATGGAGCGGTGCGCCCGGCGATGGGGCTGACGCGCCCTCGGACGCAGGGCGTGCTCTGCCGTTCAGCGCGTTGCAGCAGAGGCTGGGCCGTAAGAAAGTAAGTGAAGCCTTAATGCAACGCGTGCCAGTCGCTTATCTGGCCTTCGATGTTTTGTACGCTGGCGGTGAGTTGTTGATTCATCTCCCGCTACGCGAGCGCGCGAGCGTTCTTGATCAATTATTCAGTAATCGGAAACCGGCGGGGCCACATCTCGGGGGACTACGTGACGGTTTAGGCTTTGCAGGCGAACCCACTGCTCCACGTGGCGCGGTGGTTCGCGCGTCAATATCCGGCGCAGCTTCCCCCGAAGATCTCGACCGGCTATTTGATGAAGCTCAGGGGCGTGGCAACGAAGGCCTGATGATCAAAGATCCAGAATCCTCTTATACGCCGGGACGGCGAGGGAAGTCGTGGCTGAAGATGAAACGCCACCTGGCGACGCTGGATGTCGTAGTTACGGGGGTCGAATATGGGCACGGAAGGCGCATCAAAGTGCTGAGCGATTACACCTTTGCCGTCCGCGACGGCGAACGACTGGTGAATATCGGCAAGGCATATTCGGGATTGACCGACGTGGAAATCTCGAAAATGACGAAGTGGTTTCTGGCGCATACCGTGCTGGATCAAGGCTTGAAATTAGTTGTCGAGCCGAAGATTGTCATTGAGGTCGCCTTCAACAACATGATGCGGTCCGAGCGCCATGAGAGCGGGTACGCGCTTCGCTTTCCGAGAATTGTTCGTTTGCGCCCTGACAAGTTGCCCGAAGAGGCTGACACCATTGAGCGCGTCCGCGAAATTTACGCTCAGCAGGCGGGGAACACGCATTCGCCGGCGATATAGTGAGTTCAGAATGCCGGCACTGCGGTCTTTCGTGGAGGGTTGAAGAACGGCATTTTAACCACAGTGCCGGTAACTTTCTGGCGCACCGCCTCGATGGTGATTTCAACCTGCAGCTTGGCGCCAATGGCCGAATGCGAGGTTTCCACGCTGCCGAGCGCGATCATCTTCTTGAGCACCGGCGCCCAAGTCGTGGAGGTGGCCTTGCCCACCTGTTTGTTGCCGAGATAGATGGGCACCGCGACCCGCGAAGCCTGGCTGGGAGCGACCGGCGTCAGCCCCAGTTTTTCGTATCGCTCCTCTACTTCAGTCCAATCAATTTCGAGTCCAACGAACTGCCGCGCGACGCCCTTTTCATGGTCCCGCATCAGCGCTTTCTTGCCGAGGAAATTCTCTTTGTTCAAATGCACCATCCGGCCGAAGCCGAGTTCAAACGGCGAGTACTCTTGCGATGCAATCAGCGCTTTCTTGCTGCTGGTATAGTCGACCTCAATCAGTAACAGTCCTGCCTCAATGCGGGCTACGTCGAGTGCAATCATTCCCGCAGGATGGAGATCGAAGCTTTTCCCGGCTTTCATAAGCGCATCCCAAACTTTGACCGCATCATTCCACGCCACCCAGATTTCGTATCCCAAATCTCCGGTGTAGCCGGTGCGCGAAATTCTGACTGGCGTCCCGCCAATTTTTCCGAAAACGGTATGGAAGTATTTGAGGTTTTTGATCTCCGCTTCCGCGATGTCGTTGAGCAATTTTGCGGACATCGGTCCTTGCAGGGCAAGCGCCGCAATCTTCTCGGAAACATCTTCAATCTCAACCGCCATTCCCAGTGCGTTCTGGCGAAACCAGCGGAGGCTGGGGTCGGCCGCCGTCCAGATGTACTTCTCCGGTTCAAGACGCGCGATGGTGCCGTCGTCGATGACTTTCCCGCGTTCATCGCACCAGCAGCAGTAAATTACCTGGCCCACTGAAACTTTGTTGATATCGCGGGTGATTATGCGGTTGATGAGCTTGGAGGCATCGCGGCCGCTCACCTCATACTTGTAAAGCGGCGTGATATCAATGAGCGCGGCAGCATTTCGGATGGCGTTGTACTCGTGTTCATGCGGAAGTTCATAGGCGCTGACTGTGTAATAGCCCGCCCACTCGCGGTAATTCAAGCTGGTGCACAGCGGCAAAGTCCGTTCGTGAAACGCGGTTCCTACGGGCAAGCGAGCACTCCACTACAAGAATTTTCCAACGCGGATTATACGTTTGCAACTGGGGATTTGGAAATGGTGGTCTCCAGCATTGCGCCAGGCGAGCCGCCGTCGGATCGTCCTCGAATTTCAACACAGTTATTGCTATCTCGGATAGAATAGTGAGCCATTCGACTATGCGCCGCCTCATCCAATGGTTCGTCCGCTCCAGTGGCCTCTGATCTGTACCCACGGCGCTACATCTCGCGCGTTTCTCGTATTCCTCAAGCCGAGCGCTTAAAAATCAATGCCTAATTCAAAATACGACGTAATCGTGATTGGCGGCGGGCATAACGGCCTGGTCAATGCCGCATATCTGGCGCGGGCGGGTAAAAAAGTGCTGGTGCTGGAACGCCGTTATGTGCTGGGCGGCGCAGCGGTGACTGAAGAACTATATCCAGGGTTCAAATTTTCGGTGTTCTCTTACGTGGTGTCGCTGCTGCGGCCGGAGATTATTCGCGATCTCGATCTCCCCCGCCATGGCCTGGAAATACTTCCCCTTGATGGGACGTTCACACCCATGCCTAGCGGGGATTACCTGTGGCGGGTGAATGACCACGGTAAAACCCATCGTGAAATCGCGAGGCATTCGAAGACGGACGCCGAGGCCTACGACGAATTCGGCAAGGCGATGCAGGCAATGTGCCGTTTCGTGAAACCAATTCTAAGCATGGTGCCGCCTGACCCATCCACGTTGAATCCGCGGGCGCTGATGAAGTTACTTTTCCTCGGGAAACGTTTCCGCGGACTCGACATTGAAGATCAATACAACCAGGTCCAGTTGATGACCATGAGTGCGGTGGATTTCCTCGACCAATGGTTTGAAACCGACGTGCTCAAGGCAACCATGTCAGCCTCCGGAATTATTGGGACATTTCTGGGGGTGCGGTCCCCCGGCACCGCCTACGTCCTGCTTCATCACTACATGGGAGAAATTGATGGTGCATTTCGTTCCTGGGGATTCGCCCGCGGAGGTACCGGCGCGATTTCGAACGCAATTGCTGACGCGGCGCGGGAGGCCGGAGCGGAAATTCGGACCGAAGCCGGCATCGCGAGCATCATCGTAAAAAACGGCAGCGCGAAGGGAGTGGTTCTGGCAAATGGCGATGAAATCTACGCCAACGTGGTTTCGTCCAGTGTCGATCCCCGGCTGACCTTCATTAATTTTATCGAGAAGGGAAATCTTCCAGACGAATTTCTCGATGAAATTAGCCGTTACAAATTCCGCGGATCGTCCGGCAAGGTGAATCTTGCGCTTGATGCACTGCCTGATTTCAAGAGCCTCCCGGGTGTTGGCCCTCACCTGCGCGGAGCAATTTCGATTTCGCCCAGTGTTGAATATATGGAGCGCGCTTACGACGACGCGAAGTACGGAAATTTCTCCCGGCGCCCTTACATCGACATGGTGATTCCTACTCTGACCGATACTTCGATCGCTCCGCCCGGAAAACACATCATGTCGTGCTTCGTGCAATACGCGCCCTACAAGCTGCGGCCGGGCACGAACTGGGATGATCAGAAGGAAGCGTTCGGCGATAACGTGATCAACACCATCGCCGAGCATGCTCCGAACATCAAGGACATTATTCTTTTCAAGCAGGTTCTGACGCCGCTCGATCTCGAACGCGACTTTGGCCTGAGCGAAGGGAATATCTTTCAGGGCGAACTCTCACTGGAGCAGCTTTTCTTTTTGCGCCCGGTCCCCGGCTACGCGCAGTTTCGCACGCCGATTAAGAACCTTTATATGTGCGGATCCGCTACTCATCCCGGGGGTGGAATTATGGGCGCGCCGGGACGCTTAGCTGCGCTTGAGATTCTCAAAGATTATTCGGGGTCCGCCTGATGGCACAGAACTCACCGCGGGCAAACCACGATGTCGTCATCATTGGCGGCGGGCACAACGGGTTGGTCACCGCGTTTTACCTCGCGCGCGCCGGACACAAGCCACTCGTACTCGAACGGCGGCCGCAGCCCGGCGGCGCAGCCGTCACCGAGGAATTCCATCCTGGCTTTCGCTGCTCGATTCTTTCCCACTCGGCCGGCCCCTTGCGTCCGCAAATAATCAGCGACATGCAGCTGGAGAAACACGGGCTCAAGATGCTAGCCACCGAGACCTCCCTGGCTGCACTTAGTCCCGACGGACGCGCCCTGATTTTTTACGATGAGGTAAACAAATCCGCAAAAGAGATTGCCGGATTTTCCTCGAAGGATGCACCGAGATTTGTTGACTTTCAGCAGGCGCTGGCGCGAATTAGCTCCCCGATTGCTGACTTGATGGCGGTCACTCCTCCCAACATAGACGAACCCAGTAAAGGTGATGTCTGGGAGATGCTCAAGACCGGGCGCGCCCTTCGCGGCTTGGGGAAAAAGGATTTGTACCGCTTGTTGCGCTGGGGCCCAATGGCTGTCGCCGACCTCGTTTCGGAATTCTTCGAAACCGAGTTATTGCGCGCGGCGGTTGCAGCTCGGGGGATTTTTGGAACGTTCCTCGGCCCGTGGTCGGCGGGCAGCAGCCTCGCTCTGCTCCTGCGTGCCGCCGGCGACCCTCACCCGGTTGGCACAACCCAATTCGCCGCTGGCGGAATGGGCGCCCTGACGCAGGCCATGGGCTCGGCCGCGCAACAGGCGGGGGCGGAAATCCGCTGCGGTGTTGAGGTGATCGAAATTCGCGTGAAAGATGGCGTGGCCACCGGACTGATACTGTCGAACGGCGAGGAGATCAGCGCCCGAGCAATCGTTTCCAACGCCGATCCCAGGCGCACCCTGCTCGGGCTGATCGACCCCATCCATCTCGCGCCGAATTTTGTCGCAAAATTACAGCACTATCGCATGCCCGGTACCCTCGCCAAAATTAATCTCGCACTTTCTGTACTGCCAACGTTTCCTGCTCTAAGCGCTGAACGCAAGCATGCGCTCGCCGGACGGATTCATATCGGCCCGGATATCGATTATCTCGAGCACGCGTTCGATGACTCAAAGTACGGAAATTTTTCGAGCCATCCGGTGCTCGAGGTTGTGATTCCATCCCTCACCGACCCTCAGCTTGCTCCGTCGGGCCGGCATGTGATGTCGATATACGTTCAATATGCACCGTATAAGCTCAAAAACGGCGACTGGGAAAGTCAAAGAACCCACCTCTGCGACACGGTCATAAAAACGCTGGCGGAATATGCCCCGGATCTGCCGAAATCTATTCTTCATCACCAGATCATTACCCCGAAAGACCTGGAAGATACCTACGGGCTAACCGGTGGACATATTTTTCACGGAGAACTGGCGCTGGATCAGTTTTTCACTATGCGCCCGCTGCTGGGGTGGGCGCGCTATCGCACCCCGATCAAGAATTTATTTCTTTGCGGATCGGGAACGCATCCTGGTACTGGCCTGACCGGGGCATCCGGCGCCAATGCTGCGCGCGAGATATTGAAGGATCTGCGCGGGAAGTGACGGCTCGACCCTTATCCGCTATCTTCGATGCCCCCGATCTTAAAGAGTAACCGCGGCTGATTACCTGGCCTTTTGCCAAGTAGTTTGCCGCATTTCGTAACCTTGTTCTGCCTCTCCCACGAATCTAAGCTGAGGACCGATGTCCCCACTCTCCCTTTTGTTTTCGTCCGACGAGGAGACCACGCGCTGGCTCAGCCGGGCGTTCTTCGAGCTCGGCATTGATACCCAGCATTGCCCCGAAATATTCAATGCGGTCGAACAGCTCACCAGCCGAAGTTTCGGCATCATTGTCGCCGATTTTGACGAAGTGCCGGAGGCCGGCTTTCTGCTGAAGACCTCGCGCGAGCTCCACTCCAGCCGGTCTGCATTCACTGTCGGCGTGACATCTTCCAAATCCCGGCAAGATGCGATTGCGGCGGACGCCCATTTGCTGCTGAGCAAACCAATCATTCCGGAGCAAGTCCTTCATGCACTATTTTCATGCGAAGAGTTTCTTGCGCGGCGGAAGATGTGGTGGCCGGACCTCGTCGTCTCGAATGAGCAACCAGTTGGGTCTTTGTCGGCCTCCAATCAGTCACTACCCGAGAAACGATCCTCCCGCCTCAGCTCGAACCCGGTAAATGCATGGATGATGGAAAGTTCCACCGTGCAAACCATATTTACCGCGAAGCTCGAGTCCGCAAAACCCCAGCGCAGCAAGGTTGGCGGCCTGCTTTTGGGTTCCCTGATTGCTGCGTTGCTTTTTCTGGGAACGTACGAGCTTCGGAGCCGTTTTGCAGCATTATCGAGCGCCGGAATGACAGAGTCGCCGGTGTGGTTGCACGAAAGTTGGCTGAGCGGCTTGGCGAAGAATGCGAGTGCGGCAGTGAACACCCCGGCCCAAGACAACTTGCAAACTTTTAACGCTCAATTGGCGGAACGCCAGCGTGGCCCCGTGACCCTAATTCAGGTTAAAGAAACCCGCAGCCATACGACTTCCCCTGCAGTCGTAGATAGCTTCGGAATCACCTCTTCGCTTCAACCCGAAGCTCAGCCCTCCTCCACCTCCAAAATCTCCGCCGCTGGAGCCACGGCTCTACCGGAGAGTATTCGCGCCGATTTTACCGGCGGCGCAACCATTCGCAATGCCGCCTTGCGGCTCAGCCCAGCGTTAATCAATGCGCTGGAGCCGGTCAGACTTTCTGAAGAGCTGGCCGAGAAGTTGCTGCTCGAAAAAATTCCGCCAGTCTATCCCGAACCGGCTCTGCGCGCTGGGTTGCAGGGTTCGGTAACCCTGCAAGCCTGGATCGCCAAGGACGGGACAATCCGCGAGTTAAAGCTCATAGACGGGCCCTTCCTTCTGGGTGAAGCTGCATTTCGCGCCGTAAAACAGTGGCGATATCAGCCGTATCTGCAAAATGGCCAGGTTGTAGAAGCCCAAACCCTCGTCACTATTGATTTCCGGCTCCCGCGAACCTCCGATAATCTGGGCGCCAAATCTCGGCTCGGCTCTGCGAACTAAACAGAAATTTCTTTCCGCGAGTGGTCATACCAGTTCAATCGTGAAATTATTGCGTAGCAAGCCGCGGCACCCGCCGTTTGTTGGCTTTGCGGATTTCTATTTTTTGGGGAGCCTGAACTTGGTAATGCCGCAGACTGCGCCATGGTACCAGGACGCAATTATTTACCAGGTCCACGCGCGGACTTTTTACGACAGCAACGGCGACGGGGTGGGCGATTTTCGTGGGCTCGCCCAGAAGCTCGATTACCTTCAAGATCTTGGGATTACCGCAATCTGGCTAATGCCGTTTTTCCCCTCGCCGCTGCGTGACGATGGCTACGACATTGCTGATTACCGGTCCGTCCACCGCAACTACGGCACGCTGGAGGACTTCAAATCTTTCCTCGATGCGGCGCATCAGCGCGGCATCCGCGTAATCATCGAGATGGTGCTGAATCATACTTCGGACCAGCATCCCTGGTTTCAGGAGTCGCGCAGCTCCCGCGATAATCCCAAGCGCGACTGGTATGTGTGGAGTGAAACCGACACGCGTTACCGCGGGGTCCGAATCATTTTCCTGGATACCGAACTCTCAAACTGGGCTTGGGACCCGGTTTCCAAAGAATACTACTGGCACCGGTTTTTCAGTCACCAGCCAGATTTGAATTACGACAATCCGGCGGTGCGGGAGGAAATGTGGAACGTAATGAAATTCTGGCTGGATATGGGCGTCGATGGCTTCCGTCTGGACGCGGTCCCCTATCTAGTCGAGCGCGAGGGCACCTCCTGTGAAAACCTTCCGGAAACTCACGCCGTATTGAAAGAACTTCGGGCCAAACTGGACCAACAGTTCCCCGGCAAAATGCTTCTGGCTGAAGCCAATCAATGGCCCGCTGATCTCCGCCCTTATTTCGGCAATGGCGACGAATTCCACATGGCATTCCATTTCCCGTTGATGCCGCGAATGTTTATGGGCCTGAAGCTGGAAGACCGGAAGCCGATCACGGAAATTCTGCAACAAACGCCGGCGATTCCGGACGGTTGTCAGTGGTGTCTGTTCCTGCGCAATCATGACGAGTTGACGCTTGAAATGGTCACCGACATGGAACGCGATTACATGTATGACGAATATGCGCGCGACAAGAACATGCGGTTGAACCTGGGAATACGCCGCCGGCTGGCGCCATTACTCGATAATGACCGCCGCCGCATTGAATTGATGAACGGCATGTTGATGTCACTCCCCGGGACGCCCATCATCTATTACGGCGATGAAATTGGGATGGGAGACAACGTCAACCTGGGTGATCGCAATGGCGTGAGGACTCCCATGCAGTGGGATGGGGGCTGGAACGGTGGGTTTTCGGCGGCTGATCCTGAGAGCCTGTATTCTCCTCTCATGCTGAACCCCGTATACGGATTTCAGGCGGTGAACGTGCATTCGCAGAAACGCTTCGAGCACTCTCTCCTCTCCTGGATGAAGCGCATCATAAAGGTGCGCAAATCGGCTCCGGTATTCGGCAGCGGATCGATTGAGTTTCTCTATCCCGCGAATCACCGGGTGCTGGCCTACATCCGCCAGCTTGGAAATGAAACCGTATTGATCGTGAACAATCTTTCGAGCGCGGCGCAGGCGGTGGAGCTGGACTTGAAACGCTATAAGGGCAACATCCTGATCGAGATGTTTGGCAGGAATATTTTTCCCCGCATAGGCGATTTGCCCTACTTACTGACTCTGGGCTCTTACCAGTTCTATTGGTTCCGCCTGAGACGCATCTGAAGTCGCTGCTCGCCCTGGGAATAACATATTATTTTTGAGGAGGATAAGTTTTGGCCGAAGAAAGCATTCTTACGGATGATTTTCTTCGCGAATTAATGAATGTCGGGGAAGTCGACATTCTCGTCGGCATGCCCACTTACAATGATGCGGCCACGGTGGGCCAGGTGGTACAGGCCGTCCGTGCCGGGCTAATAAAGTATTTTCCCCGGCAGCGGGCGGTCATCATCAATGCCGATGGGGGCTCGAAGGACGCTACGCCCGAACTGGTCCGCGCCGCTTCTATCAGCGATCTGCGACAACCTTCCGGCCTTACCGCCTTGCGGACGCTGCACAGCATAAGCACCCAGTATCCGCATGGCGGCGAGAATGGCCAGGCGCTTAGATTGTTACTGGCAGCAGCTGACTTGCTTCGCGCCGGCGCCTGCGTGGTGGTTTCAGCGGATTCGGTGAACATAGAGGCGGAATGGTTGGACCGCCTGCTGCGTCCAATTACCAACGGCAGTGCTGACCTTGTGACCCCTCTTTACCACCGGCATAGGTTTGATGGGCTGTTGGTACGAAACCTTCTGTATCCCATGATTCGGGCGATGTACGGCAAGCGGGTGCGGGAGCCGTATCCATCGGAGTTTGCCTTCTCCGGCCGCCTGGGGAGTTATTTGTTGGGCCAGGACATATGGTCGGAAGATGGTGGCAACTCGGGAGCGGAAATCTGCATAACAATCTCCGCGCTTGCCGGGAACTTCCAGGTCGCTGAATCATTTCTGGGAAGCCGAGGGCGAATCGAGCATGGGCCGGCCGACCTGGTGCATGCGATGCGGCAAACCGTGGGAGTGTCTTTCTGGCTGCTTGATCCGACATTTCCCGCATGGAGCGCCACTACCGGTTCGCAGCCAGTACCATCTTCCGGCGGCGGGCCGCAGGTGACTCTCGAGCCGCTTCGCATTAACCGTAAGCGCCTGCATCAGATGTTCCAGGTAGGGGTCGCGGAGCTCGAACCTGTGCTTAAATCGATATTAGCCCCACCGACTTTGGCCGAGCTCCAAAAAGAGGCTGCGGCCCCGCAGGAAACTTTCCGGTACCCGGACGATTTATGGGTGCGCACGGTTTACGAATTTGCGGCTTCCTATCACAAGTCAGTGATCAGCCGCGATCACATTATCCAGGCGCTTGCGCCACTCTATCGCGGCCGCGCCTATACCTTTCTGGTGGAAAACATCGATGCTACGGGTGAGCAAACTGAAAATAAAGTCGAAGATCTTTGCCTGACCTTCGAGCGCTTGAAGCCCTACCTGCTGGAAATGTGGGACGGGAGGAAGTGAGGTCAATATGTGGGAAAAATTTGTAGCGGAATCGACCCGTGCGACCCGCGAAATAGTGACCGATGCAGCACAATTCCTGCCGCATTTGCTGGAGATGCTCATCATTGTTGTTCTGGGATGGCTCATTGCATATGTGTTGCGGGCCATACTGCGCAGCATATTGCGGCTGACGAAATTCGATCGTTTCTCCGAACATACCGGCGCCTCCCGCTTGCTGAACCAGGCAGCATTGCCTTCTTCCTCTGAATTATTAAGCCGGTTGGTGTTCTGGGTCGCGTGGCTCGGATTTATCCTTCTAGGAGTTGGTGTTCTCGGTATCGTTGGGCTTCAACAGCATATCTCCAACTTCTTCGGCTTCCTCCCCAGATTGTTCACCGCGTTGTTTGTCTTTTTCTTTGGTTTTCTGGCAGCCAGTTTCTTTTCACGCGCCGCGCTCCTGGCAGCTGTGAATGCCGACCTGCCTTCCCCGCGCTTGATTAGTTCGACCATACGGACCCTGCTGATCATCCTGACGATATCGATGGCGTTCGAGGAACTTGAACTTGCCGAGCATACCGTGCTCGTGGCTTTTGCCTTGATATTTGGATCACTGATGCTCGGACTGGCTTTGGCTTTCGGACTGGGAGGGCAGGATCTGGCCAGGCGCTACCTGGAGCGGCGCTTCGGCCGCGCCCGTAAAGAAGAAAGGGAAGATGAATTGTCGCCCCTATAATTTCGCGGCTGCGACCTCGATCGCAAGATGCTCTTCCCGGCTGCTGCTGGTGCTTCTCGTCCTATTGTCAGTCGTTCTTTCTGGGCCGCGTGGGGTGGCGGAGAATCGCCCTGCTCCGCTGCTGACTACAGATGCCATAGTCACTGCGCTGATGACCGCGAATGCCCGGCGGGCTGCCGCAATGCGCGGTTATCACGGAAAGCGTTCCTACCATGTCCGTTACAGCGGATTTTTTGGCGCGCGTGACGCCGAAATGCAGGTGGAGGCTTCCTATACCGCACCGAATCATAAGGATTTCAAAGTCATTTCACAAAGTGGTTCGAAGATACTGTTGAACCACGTTCTGTTAAAGCTCCTGGACAGTGAAAAAGAGGCTATTCAGGAATCGAACCGGCGGCAGATGGAGCTCAGTCCCAAAAATTACGAGTTCACTTGGAAGGAAACCCAGGACACTCCGGATGGCCAAATGTATGTACTAGCCGTTGTGCCGAGGGAAAAGACTAAGTTTCTCTATCGCGGGAACATATGGGTCGATGCCCGCGATTTCGCCGTGGTGCGAATGGAAGGAGAGCCGGCCAAAAACCCGTCGCTGTGGATCAGCCGTACTTTTATCAAACATCAATACAAGAAAATCGGAGAATTCTGGCTCCCGTTTCACAACGAATCCACCACCCAGGTGCGCCTTGGGGGGCGATCAGTGTTGACCATTGACTACACTGATTACCAGATCACCAGCGTAGGCCGGGGAGCATCACCTCATGGGATCGACAAAAACCCCGTGCTGCCGGACCCGTCCTCCGTCATCGTGGATCAGCACTAGATTTTAACCGCTGGTATCGATGCTTACTTGGCGCAGGCGGGATGGCCGCAGTCGCAGGCGATTTCCGCCTCCTCCGAGCCTGCATCTTTACAATGCTGGCTGCAATATTTCTCGTCATTTGCAGGCACGCAAACACAGGGTAAGTGAGCGCATTTTTTGGTTTGGTCTTTTGCCATAAATCCTCCAGGACAAAGAAGGTACTTGAATTCAAACTAAAAGTCTTGTTCCCGCGCTCTTAACGGACGCCCCATTTGCCCTAAAAAGCCTGGTTACCGAAGGATAACCTTCGCTGGCCAGCTCTGGCCTTGAGGCTGCCGGTCAAGCGCTATAATAAGTATACGTTTCTACTTTATTCGAGAAGACTGAAGACATGTCCCTGAAAATCAAGGCCGCAATTCTGGTGTCATCGTTCGCCATTCTGTTGTTCATGGTTCTAGGCGGCGTGGGTGGCGTTCGCGCTTCGAGTGACGAGGGCGCCTACCGTCAGTTGCAAGTTTACAGCGAAGTGCTGGCGCGAGTGCACAGCGAGTACGTAGAAGATCCGAAGATTCCGCTCGTCACGGATGGAGCTCTGCACGGCTTACTGGAATCGCTGGATGCAAATTCCAGTTATCTTTCCGCGCCCCAATATAAAGAGTACAAGCAGAATAAAACCGAAGCGCGTGGCGATATCGGGGCAGCGATCTCTAAACGCTTCGGCTACGCTTCTGTGGTCTCGGTGATTCCTGGCGGACCCGCGGATAAAGCTGGTCTGGAAGATGCCGATATTATCGAGGCAATCGAGGGCAAAAGTACTCGCGAGATGTCGTTGGCCGAGATCCGCAATCTGGTTGCGGGAGCACCGGGATCCAACCTCACGCTATCCGTGGTCCGCGCGCGCCGGGCAGAGCCACAGAAGACTGTGATTACACGTGATCTGGTTACGATTCCTCCCGTGACCGAGAAAATGTTGGAGGATGGCATTGGTGAGATTCAGGTGGACGCCATCACCAAAGGCAAGCCGCAGGAGGTTGCGGCTAAGATAAAGGCGCTGCAAAAGGCGGGCGCAAAAAAACTGATACTTGATCTTCGCAATTGCGCCCAGGGAGACGAGGCCGAAGGCGTCGCAATGGCCAATCTCTTCCTCAATCACGGCACGATAACCTACTTACAGGGCCAAAAATACCCTCGCAAGGCTTTCAACGCTGACCCCTCACTCGCGGTTACGACTTTGCCGGTTGCAGTGCTGGTAAACAAAGGGACGGCTGGGCCGGCGGAAATTGTGGCTGCGGCTATCCTCGAGAATGCCCGCGGGGACGTTGTAGGAGATAAGACCTTCGGAGACGGGTCAGTTCAAAAAGTTCTGGAGTTACCTGATGGATCCGCTCTGATTCTTTCCGTGGCGAAGTATTATTCCCCGAGCGGAAAGGCCATTCAGGATACTGCGATCACGCCTAACGTACTGATTGCCGATCAGGATGACGCTGCCGCATTGCCCGATGATGGGAGCGCACCGCCAGCCGAGGAGATAAAGAAGCAGCCTCCACAACCGGATGATCAGCTGCGCAAAGCCATCGAAGTGTTGAAGACTAGAACGACTTAGTACATTCATGCCGGCGAGCACATCGTTGCTCGCCCAAACCTGGTTTGGCCCGCTGCTGCTATTCTGAATTACGCTCATGAAGTTCTTTCGCCGGCCCCCGGCTCAGGATGCCTCTCCGCATCCAAAACTATTTGGGCAGCTTTTTTTCGCGGCATTGATAGTAGGAGCGGCCATCATCGGCGCTGCCACCGGATTGATCCTGGTATATTCCACCGACCTGCCGCAAATCGAGCAGTTGGAACAGTACCGCCCGAGTTCCATCACTGAATTGTTTGATAGTCAGGGCCGGGTTGTAGGGTCCTTTGCCCTGCAACGGCGCGTCATAGCCGCATACGAAGAGTATCCGCAAGTCCTCCGTGACGCTCTCATTTCGATCGAAGACAAGGACTTCTATCGTCATTGGGGAATCAACATCTGGCGCATTGCAGGGGCCGCGTTTCGCGATCTTGAGTCTGGCGGGAAAGTCCAGGGGGCCTCGACCCTCACCATGCAGCTCGCCCGCAATCTGTTTTTGTCTCCTGACCGCTCCTTTCATCGCAAAATTCAGGAAGTGCTGCTGGCGGTCCAGATGGAGCGCCGCTTTACCAAACAGCAAATATTCACCATGTACGCTAATCAGATCTACCTCGGACATGGAGTGTACGGATTCGAGGCAGCGGTCGAATTTTATTTCAGCAAGCCGGCGCGGCAATTGACACTCGAGGAGGCTGCGCTGTTGGCATGCTTGCCGAAATCGCCTTCGTATTATTCTCCGATCAATCACCCGGATCGCGCGCTCCGCCGCAGAAATCTGGTTATCAATGCCATGCTGGAAGACGGGAAACTTACCGCCGCTGTCGCTGCTGATGCCCGGAACAAGCCTATCCGGTTGAAGTTGCAGCGTGGACCAGACTCGTTGGCGCCATACTTT
This sequence comes from Terriglobales bacterium, assembly GCA_019241735.1. Lineage (GTDB taxonomy): Bacteria > Acidobacteriota > Terriglobia > Terriglobales > Acidobacteriaceae > JAFAWN01. The sequence continues at coordinate 2,902 of JAFAWN010000422.1, read as the reverse complement.
GTGGAAGAGCTACGGCGGTATTTAGAGAGTAAGTATGGCAGCGACCAGGTCCATGAAGGCGGGTTGCGGGTTTACACATCACTGGATATGGATATGCAAGCCGCGGCGAATCAGGCCGTGCTCGACGGTCTGGCGGCATACGAGCGGCGTCATGGGTGGAAAGGGCATCTGGAAAACGTCCTCGCCGAAAATGCTCCCCTGGCCGACTATCAGCACCCTGATTGGGAGGAAGGGCCCAGGCTCAATGGCTACGTTCACGCGCTCGTGACGAGCGTCTCCGCCGGTCATGCTGCGCTGAAGGTTGGACGTTTGGACGCAATTTTGGATCAACTTGACGCCGCTTGGACGCAACGTAAACTCGCAGAGATTGTAAAGCCTGGAGACATCGTCTATGTAAAGTTGCTCTCGCTCCCCGCCAGCGGCCCCGCCCATGTCAGTCTCGAACAGGATTCCGGCGCGCAGGGCGCTCTTGTCGCAATTGATAATTCGACCGGGGAAATCAAAGCCATGGTGGGGGGCAGGGATCCTGACGAATCGAAATTTAATCGTGCCACACAAGCGTTGCGCCAGGTGGGCTCCTCATTTAAGCCTTACGTATACACCGCGGCCGTGGACCGGGGAGCCACGCCTGACGACACCATCCTCGATGCGCCGGTGACCTTCCAGACTGCGTCCGGGCCTTATACTCCGCATAATTACGACGAAAAATTCGAGGGAACGATTACCCTGCGGCGGGCACTGGCGCAATCAAGAAACATTCCCGCGCTGAAGCTTGCAGAGAGCATGGGGATTAAGACCGTTATTGACTATGCGCATCGTTTCGGAATCACGTCAAACCTGCCCGCATATCTGCCCGTGGCTTTGGGAGCGGCGGAAGTGACGCTGCTGGAGCAGACATCGGCATACAGCGTTTTTCCGAACGACGGTGTTCGCGTCATGCCGCGTTACATTACGAAGGTCGCCGATTACGACGGCCGGGTGCTCGAGGAGACCTATCCTGAGGTCAAGGATGTGGTCAGTGCACGAACGGCGCGGGTTATGACTTCCATGTTGCGGGAAGTTGTCTTGCACGGCACGGCTACAGCGGCTGCATCCATGCACTACCCGCTTGCTGGGAAAACGGGAACAACCAACAACTTTACCGATGCCTGGTTTGTTGGCTTCTCTCCCACGCTGACCGCTGGGGTGTGGATCGGTTACGATCAGAAAAAGTCGCTCGGGCCCAAAGAAACCGGGGCGCGTGGGGCCCTGCCGATCTGGATGGATTTTATGAAAACAGCGCTGGCTGGAAAGGATCCCGGCGATTTTCAACCTACGCCGGAGGTGCCCGCCGCACCGATTGTCCAGAAAGTAGATACGGCCGATGTCGCGCCCGGATCAGACGAAACTCACTGATTTTCGCTTAGGTTTATTTGGCTGACATGAAAACATTCTTCCGATTCATCTTGCGGGGACTGCTTTTATTGATCGTCGCGATGGTTTCCGCGCTGACCGCCATGCGTTTTGCCATCCACGGCGGCGTCACTTCAGTTCCCGATCTGAAAGGGAAGACTCCGTCGGAAGCCTCGCGATTGGCGGAGGAGAACGGTTTTGAGTTGGAGATCGAGCGGCAATATTACAGTCCCACTATTGCTGAGGGTCGTATCCTGTCACAAATTCCGCCGCCACATACCGAGGTCCGGCGGGGATGGCGCATTCGAGTGGCTCAGAGCCTGGGGCCGCAACGAATTGAGGTACCCAGCGTCGTTGGGGAGAGTGAGCGCGCGGCTGAACTCAATGTCCGGCGGCAGGGATTCGATCTGGGCCTAATCGCTCAAATCCCAATGCCCGGCGACGACGTTGGAGAAGTATTGTCGCAGAGCCCTCCCGCAAATGCCTCGGGCGTTTCGGTCCCAAAAATCAACCTGCTGATTCATTCCGCAGCTCCGCCGCAATCATTCGTTATGCCAAGTTTTTCGGGAGAGACGCTGGAGAGCGTTTTATACGCCGTAAAGGAAGCCGGTTTGCATCCGGGCACAGTGACAACTGCGGGGGTTCCAGTAAATACGACGGCCGAGTTGGGAGCCGTTGTCGTTTCCCAAAATCCGCCGCCGGGAGAAAAGGTTACCGCCGGATCCGCAGTAAACCTCGAAGTCAGATGAATGAAAAGAGCCGCTGCCGTTATACGCTCACCCTTTCCAGGATGGCGGCAAAAAAACCATCACAGGGATGAACGCCAGGAATGGTTCGCAGATACGGCCCTTGTAGGAGCCCGTCCAGATCGGCACACACAAGTTGGCCTTCGGACCGTAAGCGCTCCAATTCGGTCCGGCAATTGATGAGTTTGAAGGCAGGAGCTTCTGCCAGAGCACTTTCCACAACCTGGCGATTTTCCGCCGGTTCAAGTGAGCAGGTGGAATACACCAGCCGCCCGCCAACCGCAACCGCCATCATGGCAGATTTCAAAATCGCGAGTTGAAGGTCGCGAAGCCGCAAGGGATCACCGATCTTGAGGCGCCATTTTATATCCGGATTGCGGGCCAGCGTACCAGTTCCGGAGCAGGGAACATCGACTAGGACGCGGTCGAAAATTGCGGGGACGGGAAGAGCACGCGCGTCGGCTGCGATCACATGGACGCCATTCGTGTGAACAAGGCTCCTCAGCAACCTGGCCCGGTGCGGATGAAGATCAGCGGCAACCAGGAAAGCGCCAGGGTTGCGTTCCGCCAAAATCGCCGCCTTCCCACCGGGAGCGGCGCAGCAGTCTAAGATCTTTCGGCCGTATCCCACCAGCAAGCCAACCAGTTGCGAGGCTTCGTCTTGTATGTGGACGCGTCCGTCGCGGAACGCTTGCGTGCTGAATAGGTGGCCTGACCGCACACGGCGCGCTGAAGTTACCAATCTGCCCGCTTCCAGTTCCACC
>JAFAWN010000317.1 GCA_019241735.1 Terriglobales bacterium | reverse complement strand
GGGGGCCGGCTGCCTCGATATTCTCGGGAGTGTTCTGTTTATTCGGGCCTGTCAGACCGGACGTCTGGATACCGCTGTTGTTTTGACTTCGCTTTACCCGGTGGGTACGGTCCTGCTCGCCCGCATCATTCTCAAGGAGCACTTCACCCGCTGGAAGATGGTTGGCGTGATGGCGGCATTAGTGGCGGTGCCAATGATTGTCAAGATTCTGTAGTCTAAACCCGGCGCACCAAATCCAGTCCCGGCAGCATTCTGCTCTCTGCTAACATCGGCAGCGTGGCGCTGCTCGAAGTCCGCAATCTCACGAAGGTATTTCTTCGCGGCGAATCTCTTTTTGGCGGCGGCGCAACCGGCGAAGTCCGTGCAGTGGACGATGTATCGCTGGAGATCGAAGCCGGCGAGACCCTTGGCGTGGTTGGCGAATCAGGGTCCGGGAAAAGCACCCTCGGCCGACTCATCCTGCGCCTGATTGATCCCACTGCCGGCGGCATCCGCTTCGACGGGCGCGATGTGCTGGGTTTGAGCGCGAAAGAAATGCGCCAGTTGCGCCGCGACATGCAGATCATTTTTCAGGACCCTTTCGGATCGCTCGATCCCAGGATCCGCGTCGCCGACACGCTTGAGGAGCCTCTTATTATCCATGAAAAAATGACGGCAAGCGCCCGGCGCCTGAGAGTTCAGGAATTGCTGCGGATCGTAGGCCTGGATGAATCTGCATTGCGCCGCTATCCCCACGAATTCAGCGGCGGACAGCGGCAAAGACTCGTGATCGCGCGGGCTTTGGCGCTACGTCCGCGGTTCATTGTTGCGGACGAGCCAGTATCGGCGCTGGACGTCAGCGTGGGCGCGCAGATCGTAAACTTGCTGGCCAAGCTGCAACGCGAATTCCACCTCAGTTATTTATTTATCTCGCACTCCATGCCCGTCGTGCGCTATCTGGCCACACGAATTGCCGTTATGCATCGCGGAAAAATTGTCGAGTGCGGTGACACACCGCAGATAACGGAACAACCGCAACATCCCTACACGCGAAGTTTGCTGGCGGCGACGCCCGAGATCACGATGTGATGCGGGGAAGCTTCCGTCACCGCAACTCAAGCTGGCAGCAGCATCCCCTTTTCCAGGTGGCGAGTCAGGTGCGCATAAGACGCCGCGTGGGGATCGTGAGTGACCATGACGATCGTCTTATGGAAATCTTTGTTCAGCCGGGTGAGAATCTCCAGAATTTCCGTCGCGGATTGGCTGTCGAGGTCGCCAGTGGGCTCGTCAGCCAGCAGCAGCGTAGGATCGCTGACAATGGCGCGGGCGATGGCAACCCGCTGCTCCTGTCCGCCAGAAAGCTGTTTCGGCAAGTGTCCGACGCGGTCTTCGAGTCCCACAAGTTTCAGTGCCGTCATCACATGGTCGCGCCGTTGCTGGGTGGAAAGCTTGGTTAAAAGCAGCGGCAACTCCACGTTTTCGAACGCGGTCAGTACCGGAATCAGATTAAACGTCTGAAAGACATAGCCAACATTCTCATTCCGCCACCGCGCGCCCTGACTGTCGTTGAATGCAAAAATATTTTCGCCCAGTACCAGCATTTCCCCCTTCGTGGGTCGGTCAATGCCGGCGATCATATTCAGCAACGTGGTCTTGCCGGAGCCGGAAGGGCCCATCAGGGCGAGAAATTCTCCGGCAGCGATTTCAATCGAGACATTTTCCAGCGCGACAACTTCAAATGCGTCCCGCTTGAAAATCTTGCTGACGTTGCGCGCGTGTACAACCTTGGTCTGGGTTGCAGTATTGGGTAAAGTAGCAGTGCTCATGACTGTCCTTTGATCTTAATTTTGTCGCCATCTTTCAAACTTTGGGGCCCCGCGGTAACAACGTCCTCGCCGCCATTTAATCCCTGCACTAGCAATCCCCCGCTGCGTTGCGAGAGAATTTTTACTTCCCGCATCAGCGCCTTGCCCTGAAAAGCTACAAAGACTACCTTCTTCCCGTCGTGATCGCGGACTGCGGTGGTCGGCACGAAAACGCCGGACGGCTGCGAGCTCGCCGTCTTCTCGCGGTTCTCATCCGCCAGGAACTTCACCGTCGCGTTCATCTCCGGCCGCAGATATTCGTCCGGATTAAGAATCTGCACTTTGACCTGGACGGTAGCCTTCTGCCGGTTGGCCTCCGGCGAGATCTCATGAATCACTCCGTCATATTTGCGGTCCGGGAAGGCATCCACCGTGACGATACCTTTCTGCTCGGGACTCAGCTTGGCAAAATCATCCTGTGCGATATCCAGTTCCACCTGGATGTCGTTCAGATCAGCAAGCGTGACCACCGACCCTTGCGGACCCCCGGCCGCTCCACTGGCAAATTGCGCGGTCACGAGTTCACCTTTTTCCGCCGTCCTGTCGAGGATCGTCCCGCTTACCGGGGCGCGAATCAACGTCGCGTCCAGTTGCGATTTCTGATACGCCATCTGCCCCTCGGCCTGGACCAATGCGCCGCGCGCCCGGGCGATCTCTTCTTTGCGGGGACCGATCTTCGCCATTTGGAATGTTTTCTCGAGCGAGTTCACCCGCTGCTGATCGGCTCCATACTTTGCGGTCGCATCGTCGAGGGCCTGTTTGGAAACTACGCCCTGTCCCCATAATTCCTTCGTGCGATCCAGGGTGGCTTTGTCATCAGCCAAAGTCGCGCGCGCTTCATCGAGATTGTGCTGCGCCGCAGCAATTTCTTCCGGGCGCGAGCCGTTCTGCAGCTCTTCGAGCTTGGCCCGGGCGGCGTCGAGCTCCGCCTGGGCCCGCCGGTAGTCGCGGGTCAC
>JAFAWN010000182.1 GCA_019241735.1 Terriglobales bacterium | reverse complement strand
TGTCCACCTGGCCGCCGCCAAAATTCACTGCATAAACACCGTGCTTGACCGAGCGAATGATGTCAGCCGGATCGTCTTCGCCGGCCAGCATGTAAGTATTGGTCATGCGCGGCATTGGAATGTGCTCATAACTTTCGCGGCGGCCATTGCCAGTGTCGGCCACGCCCATGAGCCGCGCGGAGAGCTTATCGCTGAGATATCCCTTTAATATGCCCTTTTCAATGAGCATGGTGTTCTGCGTGGGCTGACCTTCGTCATCGACGTTGAGCGAACCGCGACGCCAGGGCATGGTGCCGTTATCAACCACCGTGCATTTTTCACTGGCGACGCGCTTGCCGATTAATCCCGAAAAAGCCGAGGTTTGTTTACGATTGAAGTCGGCTTCCAGGCCATGGCCAACGGCCTCATGCAGCAAAACGCCAGGCCATCCGGGACCGAGGACGACTTCCATTTCGCCCGCCGGAGCTTCGCGGGCATCGAGCTGCAGAATCGCCTGCCGGGCAGCTTCTTTGGCGAAATATTCCGGGGTCTTCTCCCCGAAAAAGAAATCGAGGGCAACCCGTCCGCCGCCGCCAGAGCTGCCGCGAGCAGAATGCGTGTCCGTTTTCGCGATACAGGAAACATTCATACGCGCCAAAGGCTGCGTGTCCTCGGCAAAAGTTCCGTCCGACGCCGCAACCAATATGTTGCGGAGCTCGTCGGAGTAGCTGGCGCGGACTTCTTTGATTCGCGGATCGGCAGCGCGCGCGGAAGCATCGGCACGCATTACCAGCTCCACTTTCGCGGTGATTTCGGCGTCCACAGAGGGCAACACAATCGGATACAGGCTGCGGGCCGGCTTTTCCTGAAAGCCGATGCACGGAGTTTTAGCCGGACCGCTGGCGATAAGAGCTGCGGTCCGCGCGGCGTGCAATATTCTTGCCGAGGAAAGATCATCGGTATAAGCGTAGCCGGTGCGTTCCCCGGAGATGACACGAATGCCGCAGCCGGCGGAAATGCCCTGGGACGCAGACTTGACCATCGACTCATCCACCGTCAGAGAAGTCGATGAAAGATACTCAAAATAAAGGTCGGCGTAGTCCCCACCCGCGGAGAGGGCCGCAGCAAGGTAGTGCTCAAGATCGCGCTCGCTCAGCCCGTAATGCTGAAAGAAAAACCGATTGGTATCCACTTTGAATTAGATGGCATCCGGAGAGGGAAAGACTCCGGAACTGTCCTCCATTATCCCATATTGCCGCTGGAATCGCGGTTACCATGGTCAGTGGCCGGGACAGCCGGAAAATAATGCATTCGGGTGGCGGCGGGTGGGAAGAATGGTCGGCTTGGTCAGTCGTCACTGACTGCGGAAGCTCCCGTCTGAAACAATTTTTTCCATGACGCCGGAATCTTTAGCCCGCACATTGGAACATTTTCTATCGGGATGCCAGGGGGCAGTAGTAGTTGAAAATGGCGCTGTACTTTTCGATCTGACGGCTTCGAAGTATTCGATCTCCGGCGAACGCAACAAATGCCTATTGCACGTGTGGTCGACAGAACGCAATGTAGTGCGGCGCGTGCTGGAAGCGCAGATCAAGAATGAAGTGTTACAGCTAGCAGTGCAAAAGCTGGGGCAATCGCGACCGACAAAGCTTACGATATGCCGCGAGCGTGACCGGCGCACGGTGAGCGCGAAACGGGCCTCGCGGATTGCATATCAGCGGATTTTACAGCGTGTAGTGGAGAGACACTTTCCTGGATTCACCGCGGGGCCGCTGACTACTTCAGCCGATTTATCACACTCCTTCGGCCCGGTTTATAGCCGGGGGCTCTTGCAGAGAGGGCGTTCCGCGTTTGCAGTGTTGGGAGTCAATGACCAGGAGACGCAGGCTTCAATCGATGCGGCGTTAACGTTTGGAATTCTGTGGATGGACCAATGCCGGCATGCGAACGCCGGACACCTGGCAGTGGAAGGGCTAAAAGTATTTGTGCCAGCCGGTGCGTCGATTCTGATTAGCGAGCGCATGGCTAATCTGAATTCCGAAGTCGCGAAATGGCACCTTTATGAACTGGATCAAAATGACGACTCTTTAACGCAGAAGGATTACAGCGACCGCGGAAACGCCCGCACCCGGCTCGTTCACTGCACAGATGAGGCGGCAATTCAACGGCAATTCGCGGAGTCCATTGCCCGAGTTCGCGAGATTATGCCTGAAGCCGAGATTGCCATACTTTCTCCCGCGGAGATCGCATTCCGCTGCCATGGACTGGAGTTTTGCCGGGCACGCCTCGGGCAAGACCAAAGTTTATTTCGAAACACTATCGAAACTGTTTTCGGTCTGGGAGCGGGGGAACAGATTCTCACTGAAGACAACGTCGGACAATTTCGGCAGTTGATTCGCACCATTCGGTGAAGTACGTCATGGAGAGGGGCCGCGCGACCATCCGCTGTGGCGCATGCATCCGGAGGGCTGGCTGGAATCGCTGGTAGCGCGGCGAATTGGCGCGATAGATGAAAGGCTGGATCCCTCGCAATCGTATTCCCAGGTACCAACATTTTCGGCATCGGACCGGGCGATGATTGACGTCCTGGGGGTGACCACCGAAGGCCGCCTCGCCGTGGTCGAACTGAAGGCTGAGGAGGACATACATCTACCCATGCAGGCGCTTGATTACTGGGCGCGAGTCGCTTGGCATCATCAGCGGGGCGAGTTTCAGCGGTTCGGATATTTTCCGGGGCGGGAACTCTCCCGCGAAGATCCGTTGTTGTTCTTAGTTGCTCCCGCCCTCAGAATTCATCCCACGACAGATACATTGCTGCATTACGTTTCGCCCAGAATTCAATGGCAGCTGGCTGGAATTGATGAACATTGGCGGGAAAGTTTGCGGGTAATTTTCAGAAAACACTCGCCGCCGAATTCGGCGGCATCCCGCGCCATCGCGTAAGCGTTCATTCCTCCGGCCAGCACCCAAGCAGGCGCCGGATATCCACGATTTGCGCCAAGTGGTAGGCGTTGTGATCGGCCACCAGCAAGGCTTCGCGGAGAATCGTCTGGCCGTCGCCCCACGGAATCTTCCCGGTCAAGTTGGTCTTCGAGTCCATGACGAGATCCTGCATTGCCTTGAGATCGGCACGAAACGACCTCAAACATTTGTTCCAATCGCCGGGCGTGGGCAAGTTGGGAGTGCGAGGCCAGTACCCGCTGGGCCACTCCGGCGACACATGCTTGGAATTGCGGCTGAATTCGAGGATGTCCCACTGCGCAATCCGCATGTGGTCGAGGATCATCCACACAGAATGAGGCAGGCCGGCTGGAGCTTTGCCGCGCAGGTTGGGCGGGATGCCGCCAAGGACCTGATCGAATTTGGCGTGCGCTCCCCCGCCCCCGAGCAGGTCTGAAATATGCTGGCGCAGGGGACCATCAAGCGTGTTCTTCATGGGATTTGCCCTTTTCTCCGGGTTTTGTAATTTCCGGCAGCGGTACCTCGCCGCGATATACGCGGGAGATTCCGCGCACGATTTTCCGCAGCGGCAGAGCGCCTTTCTCGTCGGCGAAGAAGATTTCTCCTCCCCGGCTGCTGCGATAGTACCAGCGCGAAAACAGCGCGAGATGCTCGGTAATAGTGCCAGAATCGGCGCACGGCGGTGAACAATGGAGCGCGAGTGCCTGCTGCACTCTGGATTCCATGGAATGGGACTTGGTGTGGTCGCCCGGCTGGATCGGGAAGATTATCGGATCAGAGATTTGAGCAGCATCGATGCGAAAAAAAGTCACACAGCCCTCGACCGTGCTGGGCTGAATCATCAATGCCCCCAGACGGTCGATGCGGCCAACGGCTTCGGGAAGCTGCTCGGTCGCGGATTTTATCTTTGCCATTTGAGCGTGCCAGGCCGAGGCAGCCTCGAAGTTAAGATCCGCCGAGGCGGCATCGCGCTGCGACGCCATTTCCCGCGCAAACGATTCACCGCGGCTGTCGAAATAGGCCTGCACCCGCGAGACTTCCTGCTGATATTCGCCGTCGGAGCACCCACGAAAACAGGGGGCCAGGCACATCCTCATCTCGGAATAAATGCATCCGGGGAAATTCGGGTCAGGATGTAAGTCGTCCACGCAGCGCCGCATTTTGAAGAAATCCAGAGAGTCGTTGGCAAACTTTTCTGCCACAGCTCGTGACCGGAACGGTCCGTAATAGATCGATTTCGCGCCGGGCCGGCCACGATGGGTAGTGATTGAAACCCGCGGATATGCATTTTCAAGATGCAACTTCACGAGGGGAGGGGGCCGAAGGCGAAGCCGCTGCTGGTATGTTCCAGGAAAGTTCGAGCGCAGCAATTTATAAAGCAGGAATCCGGATTCGAAGTCAGAGCCGGTAGCGGTGAATTCGATTGAGCGAACGCGATCCCGCAGGCTCAGTTTCCGGCTGTGCTCATTGGGCGAGCCCAGCAGGCGTTGCAGGCGGCGCCGCAGGTTCGCCGTCTTGCTGATGTAAGGCTCCGCCTGGGAACTTTCTCCGCGCAACAGGAAAACAGCCGGCGCCGCAGGGACGGCAGCGAAAGCTTCCAGATCGAGGGCAGGCGAAAATTCGATGGAATGGGCGAGCACAAGGTAATTCTAGGCTGCACGAGTCCTGACTTCTAGCGGAAGCTGGCGCTGAGGAATTTCTGGCGGAAGTCTTCCCCGTCCATGCGAATGGTACGGCACATCTCATGCAGCCGGGACCGCATACGCTCTCCGATGCGGTCCCCAAGAGTCTCCTGCCGTGCTGACCGTTGAGCGCGCGCGAATTCCCAGGTTGGATTGCTGCGCAGATCGTGCCCCGGCTCATCACTGAAATTCGTAGTAATAATGGTGGTGCGGTTGTCGTTGTAGCGGGTATTCAAAATTAAGCTGACCGTGTCCCACACCCATTCCGTCGGCTTCACTGCGCCCAATTCATCCAAGACCAGCACCTCGGTATCAAAGACCGGCCGCAGCACGTCAAGTTCGGTGGCCTTGACGGAATCATTGTATGAATTCTGGATGTGCTTGAGCAGCTCGCGATAGTCGTAGAAGAGACATCCTATGCTCTTGCTCTGGACCAGTTGTTTGAGGATGCCAACCGCCAGATGGGTCTTACCTACGCCGATGCCGCCGACCAACAATAGTCCTGTCCCGTCCAGCGGATACTCTTCAACGAATCTGCAGGCGGCCATGCGAGCGACAGCCAATCCACGATGAGGCCCGTCAAATTCGAAGTTCGATAGTTCGCAGTGCTCGTATCTTTTAGGAATCCGGGCGGCGTTGAGTAACGCTTCCGCGCGCGCCAGCACGCGGCATTCGCAGCGAGCCACCCTCCGGCTTTCACCCGCCATAACCTGCTTCCACCCGGTGCCACCGCAGACCGCACAAATATCTACCGCGCTGCTCATCTCTCAGATTCCTCCCGGTTGCCCTATGGTTTGAATGTGCACCCGAAGCGGCGAACTCTGCAAGTGCAAAACCGGAATCGTCTGTGCGGATGATGTGGAGATAGCACGTCGACTGTGGAGGAGGGCGGAAAACCGGGACGGCAGTGTGAAAGCGCACTGTTTGCAGGGCATTTCTTTCCCGCATGACCCAAACAAGGCAACCAGTGCCGATTTTCACAGTTGACATTGGCCGCGGACGGTAGCTAAATAAGGCCGCCGGGTTTCCCGTCCAGCAAAATTATTCTCAAAACATGCTGGAAATAACAGAACCCTGCCAGGAGACAAGATGAATAAGGCTGACCTCATTGACCGCATTTCGGCAGGATCCAACATCAGCAAAACCCAGGCGGCAACTGCGATCGACACCGCGGTCGAAAGTATTACGACGGCCCTGCGGAAGGGCGACCGGGTGGCGCTGATTGGATTCGGAACATTCTC
>JAFAWN010000265.1 GCA_019241735.1 Terriglobales bacterium | reverse complement strand
TTTCTTGCTTCTGAGCCTGGGAAAACAGTTTTTTGGCTTCATCCCCATGCTTCTCAGCCGTCAAGAGGCAAGCTCGCAATTCAAGCGACATCACCGAAAGATAGTCCAAGAGCGGATGGAGCAAAGCATCCGGCATCAACTGAATCTGCGGCGGGTTTGCTGGAGCGATAGCGGAGCGCCCCCCCATATACCCAGCAGTGTCTTTGCTCTGCGGGCCCATGCGCCAGAGCTCCGCATCAAGGTGCAGGGATGCCTGGTTGGCTTGTGCAAGGTCCTTTTTTTCGACTGCATCCATTCCGGCTGCAAATTGAGAAAGCTCCTGGGCCAGAAAATCGAGATTGGGTAGTCCAGTCGTACTCATTCCTGTTAGCGACTCGATGATCCCCCGCCAATCAGCCAGCCGCAATAGAACTGGCAATTGAGGATTCAACCGGGAAATTGAGTCACGTGAGGAAAATGAATACAGAGTGCTGTCAAATTGTCCGCGAGCGCCGCTAAGCTTTGCCGAGAGTGCGGTCGCCTTTTTGAATTTGCCGGACTCGAGCAGGTTCGCCACCGAGTACATCAAATTGTGGACGTAGTTCCAATCGTTATCAGGTGGAACATGCTGTTCTTTCAAATACCGCTCGTCCACCTTGAAAGAAGCCTCAAATGCGTCCTCCGCTCGCGCGTAGTCGCCCATCCGGTAAAAGATATGTCCGGGCATATGGACCATGTGTCCTGAGTTGGGCGCGAGGCTGAGTAGTACCTCAGCGCTGTGCAACGCGCGTTCCGGGTGCGCGCTTGCCTCCAAGGCGTGGATGTAAAGGTGATTGGCTGCCGAATTGTTTGGGTCGTCTTTAAGGACGGACTCCAGTTGCGCCAGTGCCTGCTTCTGGCCGGAACGCGGTTCACCAGCATCGTCGAAACCATCTTCCATGGCATCAGCCAAGGCAATCCGCGCTTCGATCTCCTCGGGATAACGATTGACCAGCTTTCGCAACCGCCGTAGTTGTTCCGCACGCCCCTCCTCAAACTTGTCCAACTGAGCCAATTTTAAGTAAGCCGCAGTGGCCTCGATGTACAGACGCTCACGCTTGCTCGCGTGTGTTCTCAAAGCCATCGCTTTCGCCAGAGCCGGCCCCGCATAACCCTGAGAGGTCCCGTGGTAAAAAGACTCCGCCTTATGTAGGCCCCAGTAACACATGGCACATTGAGGGTCAGCCCTTATACTTTGCTCAAACGCCCGTGCAGATTCGTAATCCCAAAAATCGTCGATCAGGTTCAATCCTTGGTCAAACCACATCTGTGCTTCCGGTTTCGCAGTGATCTTTATGTGACTGTTGCCGATTCCAGTCATAGATTGCGGGACAGGCAATTGGTCAGGAGGAAGCTGATTTTGAGTTCTCGCGGACGAGGAACTCATTTGTGTCACTGCGCAAGGAGCATAGCCATACGCGAAAGCAGCTGCGAGACAAACCAAAATCGCGGGTCGATTAGGAATAATTCGAGGGATGCCCATTGCTTTGAATGAGGCTCAAACCTATTCTATCCGGATCACCTGATGTTCCTTTGGGGGCAACGCTTTAACCGGTACTCGGGTTTCGGCGCCATCTTCGAAAGCCAAACTCCATGACGGACATTCTCGACAAGATTCGCGAACTCCTCAAGAACGGAGGCGTGAATTTCAGAGAAGTTCACCACCAGCCCACCTACACCTCGGAAGAATCGGCACGGGCCAGAGGTGAGGATTTAGCGGTCGGTGCAAAGGCGATTCTGGCGAAGACCGATGACTCGTTTGGATTGTTCGTAGTGTCAGCCGACGCCAAACTCGATTCAAGTGCCATCAAGCGCGAGCTGCGGTTGAAGAAATTGCGCTTCGCCAGTCGCGAAGAGTTAATCGAACTAACCGGTTTAGTACCCGGTGCCATCCCTCCTTTCGGCAAACCGATCCTGCCCTTTCCCCTTTATTGTGACTGCGAACTAGGGAAGATCTCGAATCGTGTCGCCTTTAACGCCGGCTCGCTGACCGTATCCATCGTGATGTCGGCAGCGGACTGGGAGAGGGTCGCTCGGCCCGAAAGATTTCCCTTCAGGCAGAAGTAGTCGGGCATTTCCCGAGCAGTACCAGTTGACTGGTTCTCCGGCGGGAGCCATTCATGCACGCTACCGTTGCGCATTTCAGGCGCAAAGTCCACATTATTTGTGGTGAGCAAGCTACTCCTGAGGCATTTGTCTTCAGCCAGCGCGTTGATTTTGGGGTAACATTTTGTGACGCATGGCACTGCCATCGAAACAAGCCCACTCGATTCGGCCCTCATTCTTTCACCACAAGGCGACGGATCCTACAAACTGTGTGCCCGCGAGGTAGTTAAGACTCAACTGCATGCCAATCGGGTGATCATATCGGCCTGCGATGCGGCTGGTACGCGCACCTATTCGGGCGAAGGATTGGTCGGCTTGGCTTGGGCATTCATCCGCGCCGGAGCTCACCAGGTGGTCGCGGGTTGTGGAAGTCGATGACGTTTCAACTCCAATAACTTCTTACCGCGAACTGCGCAAGGGCAAAACTGCGGGAGCAGCCTTGCGCTCGGCCAACTTGGCGACGGTAAATAGGGTTGAAGCGCAAATGGGAAAGGCTGCGACATTGGTTATGCTCCAGCTGCCAGCTCCTGCGAGGGAGTTAACAGCGTGGACGCACGCACCGTCGCAGCCTTTGATGCGATCACTGCTTTCGCAGTTCCAAACCCCAACTGCTCCTCGCAGAGTCAGTCGGTTTTTTCGGGTCTGGACGCTCCTACGGGTCGCCCCGCGGAGCAAATCACTCGGCCTACTTCGGATCAGCTCTTTTTATTGAGCCCACCCTTTCAACCGTCGACGTCAGCAAAATTAAATATTCGCATTCTCGATGTCAATGCTTGTTTTCATGTTCAACACAAATTTCTGTGCATGATACTGTGGAAAACAGGGATGATTTATTCATCCGCGCAAAAGCATGTGGCTGAACCAATTCGATGTCTTGACTTGAGCACAAGTGGTCAAGCATTGTTGTCCCAGCACTTCTAAGCGGATGCCGAATTTAGTAGCTTACGTTGATGGCGGCTCTCTTGGTAATCCTGGTCCATCAGGGATTGGACTGGTGATTGATGGTTCCAGCGATGGTCCGGTCAGAATCACGAAATGGATCGGTCACCAGGACAACAATGTGGCCGAGTACGTTGCTCTTCTGGAGGCGCTGCAGTTTGCCTTGAGGCTGGGGGCGCGCGCGCTGCACGTTTTTTCCGACTCCGAAGTTGTAGTCAAGCAAATGACCGGCGAATACACCTGCCGCAGCTCGCGGCTTTACTCGCTGAATTGGGTCTGTCGAAAGTTGGCGCGCTCGCTCGAGTTCTCGATCTCCCACATTCCCCGCGAAAACAATGCTGAGGCGAACCGCCTAGCTAGCTCGGCAGTCAGACAAATGATTCGCTGATCGAAGCGGCCATATCTTCCGGGCAGGTTCGA
>JAFAWN010000025.1 GCA_019241735.1 Terriglobales bacterium | reverse complement strand
CTCGAAGAGGATCCGCCCGGCTCAAACTTGCTGATTCCTGTAAATTCCAGTCACCATCAGGCTGCGGAAATAGTTGGAGACGGCTTGCGGGTGGTGGCGAGTTCTTCCGAAGATGGTGTCATCGAAGCGCTCGAAGGCACGTCTCCCGAGCACTTTGTGTTGGCAGTGCAATGGCATCCGGAGAAATCTGTTGACGACGATGCGCATTCGCGTGCGATCTTTTCCGCGTTCATCGAGGCCGCGCAAGTCCGGCACGAGACTTTGCAAAACCAGTTGCAGGGATCCCGATAAAAGTTCCCGCCATTACACCTTTTGCAGCAACACAACCGCGTGCGCGATCGCGGCGTTGTCGGTTCCCATCCCTTCGGGAGTCTTGGCTTTAAGGCCGAGGCAATTCTCCGGAACGTTCACCAGTTTTGCCAGCGACTTGCGGATGTTTGCCGCATGCGGGCCGATCTTTGGGGAAGCCAGGATCAGGGTCGAATCAATGTTTCCGACCTGATACCCGGCGGACTCAACTCGCTTCAACGCCTCCGCAAGAAAGACGGCGGAGTCTGCGCCCTTCCATTGTGAATCCGAAGGCGGAAAGATTGTCCCGATATCGGGCGCGCCGATGGCCCCGAGTAGCGCATCCGTAACGGCATGCAGAAGGACGTCACCATCGGAATGGCCCGCCAGGCCCTGCGGATGGTCAATGGGCACTCCGCCAATTTTCAACGGGACACCGGTTTTGAATTCGTGCGAGTCCCAGCCATACCCGATCTTTATCGAGGACAACATTCTTGATTAAGCGAACCGCTAATGCTGTAGAAAAAACTCCGCCAATTCCATATCCGCCGGATTAGTGATCTTGATATTTCGGGCCGAGCCCATGACTACCGCGACCTCGTGTCCTGATCGCTCCACGAGTGAAGCTTCGTCAGTTCCAAGGAAACCATCTGCCGTGGCCTCATCGAAGGCCTTTTTCAGAACGTCATAACGGAAGCCTTGCGGGGTTTGCGCCATTACGATCCGCTCGCGAGGCATCGTCGCCGTAACCAAAGCTCCTTCCGCGGTGCGCTCCACCTGCTTAACGGTATCAACTGCGGGAACGCCCGCCAATGCGGCGCCATGTTTCTTCGCGGCTTCGACAACGCTTTGGATGATTTCCTGGTTCACAAACGGTCGCACCGCATCGTGAATAAGAATTATGTCTTCAGCTTGAGCAGAGATGGCCCTGATAGCATTTCCAACCGAAAGTTGACGATGCTCCCCACCATCTACGAACCGGATCAGCTTAGATTCCTTTTCCAGCCGGCTCCTGAATTCTTTACCTTCGTTCTTTCGCAGCGCAATGTAAATCTCCGAAGTATCCGGATAGGCATCAAACTTTCGCACGGTGTGAATGAGGATGGGAGTACCGCCCAATTCTGCGAATTGCTTGGAACGGGTTTTCTTTTCAGGGCCGCCAACTGCCGAACCCATGCGTGTCCCCAAACCGGCGGCCGGGATAATCACAATAACCTTCATTTAGGGCAATCAGTATGGGAGCGGCGGCTGACCATAATTTCAGGGTAGCGGTCTATTCTCCCTGTCGCTCCACCATTATGGGCTGTGGCTTCTTGGGCTCCGGATTGGCGGTCGCATTGTTGGTCCCGGTTGCCGCAACCACCGGACGGGATTCTGCACGAATGCCGCCCATTCTCTCGTCCCACTTTCCGAAAATCATTTTCCCTGCTGTTGTTTGCAGGACGGAAGTGACGGATATATCGATAGTCTTGCCAATCATCTTGCGGGCATTGTCAACGACCACCATGGTGCCATCGTCAAGGTAGGCCACTCCCTGGTTGTATTCTTTTCCTTCCTTGAGGATGAATACCTTCATGATCTCGCCGGGCAAAACTATGGGTTTTAGAGAATTTGCCAGCTCATTGATGTTGAGGACTTCGACTCCCTGGAGTTGTGCCACTTTGTTGAGATTGAAGTCGTTGGTAATGATCTTGCCCTGGTACAGTTTCGCCAGTTCGATCAACTTCAAATCCACTTCCCGGATGCTGGGGAAATCATCCTCGACGATTTGTATCTGAACAGTTGCGATTTTCTGCAGGCGCTGCAAGATATCCAAGCCGCGACGGCCCCGGTTACGCTTTAACGAGTCCGCCGAGTCGGCTACCAACTGCAGCTCCCGCAGCACGAACTGAGGGGTGACGATGGTGCCGTCCAAAAAGCCGGTCTCGGCGATGTCTGCGATACGCCCGTCAATAATGACGCTGGTATCGAGAATTTTGTAGCTGGTCTGCCCCTGTTTATCGCCCCCGAAGATTCCGCCCAGCACGGACAAATCGAGTAGATCGCCTTTGCGGCCCCCTACAACAAGTCCCACGTAAGCCATTAACAGCATAACTATGAGCTGTAAAAAGCTCTGTGTTTGTCCCGTAGGCAGACTGCTGCTGATTACGCGGGAAAACAAATAAGCCCCGATAATGCCGAGGACGCTCCCGATGACAGCCCCAATCAGGCGGCTAAGGCTGACGCGGTGCAATCGCCATTCAAACAGAACAATAAGGGCGCCGGTGGCCGCGCCAATTGCAGCGTCCAGATCGGAGCTCAAGGCAAAAGGCTGGATCCGGTAGCAAGTAAGCGCAACAACAATAACAAAAA
>JAFAWN010000459.1 GCA_019241735.1 Terriglobales bacterium | reverse complement strand
CATACCTGGCCGCGCTGGTGGTGGGCAATTTTGAATACATTGAAGGGTCCGTGGATGGTATTCCGATTCGCGTCTACAGCACTCCGGGAAAGAAAGAAATGGGCAAGTTTGCGCTCGAGTCGGCACAGTACATCCTTAGCTACTACGACAAATACTTTGGGATTAAATATCCCTACGGCAAACTGGATTTGGTCGGCCTGCCAGATTTTTCGGCAGGCGCGATGGAGAACGCAGGCTGCATCACTTTCCGCGAAGCGATTCTGCTGATTGACGAGAAACAAGGTTCCATCGATCTAAAGAAAGCGATCGCTTCGGTGACCGCGCACGAAATTGCCCATATGTGGTTTGGTGATCTGGTCACTATGAAGTGGTGGGATGATATCTGGCTGAACGAAGGTTTTGCCACCTGGATGTCGAGCAAACCGGTCCAGGCATGGAAGCCCGAGTGGAACGTTGATCTTGATGATGTTAGCGATACTGCCGGAACCTTAAACGTCGATTCTCTGGCAAACACCCGGCCGATTCGTCAGGCAGCAGAAACGCCCGCGCAGATTCAAGAGATGTTTGACGGGATTGCTTACGGGAAGGCGGCATCTGTGCTGCGCATGCTCGAGACCTATCTCGGACCGGAGACTTTTCGTGCGGGGGTGAACGAATATCTGAAACAACATGCCTATGGCAATTCAACCGCGGATGATTTCTGGGAAGCCGAGGCGAGAGTATCGAAGAAGCCAGTCGATAAAATCATGCCCACGTTTGTTAAGCAGGCGGGCGTGCCCATCATCAACGTCAGAGCACAATGTTCGGGAGATTCCACCCGCATCAGCCTGGCGCAACAGCGTTATTACTTCGACCGTGCGAAATTCAATGAGGTGAATGAACAGTTGTGGCAGATCCCCCTCTGCTTAAAGGGTTCGGCAAACGGCAAAAGCGCCCAGAGCTGTGAAGTCCTCACGTCAAAAGCAGGAACCGTTACCTTGCCACGGTGTTCGACTTGGGTGCTGGCCAACCCGGGTGCTACAGGCTATTACCGCGTGGGTTATCAGCCGGACGCCGTACGCGCCCTGGCGAACGATGCTGAGACCAAGCTTTCTCCTGCTGAGCGCATTTCTTTGCAGGCGGACATCTGGGCCTCGGTCCGTGTTGGACGGGAACCAGTGGGTGATTACCTGGCACTTGTTCAGGGGTTGCAATCGGACCGTAACCGCGCAGTGCTGGAAGATGCCCTGGAACGACTGAATTACATTGGACAGTATCTCGTGGATGACTCTGATCGGGACAGCTATCGCGCATGGCTGCGGGAGTATTTGAATCCGATTATGAGGGATGTGGGATGGGAACCGAGGCCAGGAGAGAGCGACGAACAGAAGACCCTGCGCACTCGCCTGCTTCATGCTCTGGGATATGACGCCCGCGATCCCGAAGCACTCGCCGAGGCACGAAAGATAGTGGACAAAGCTCTTGACGATCCCACATCAGCCGATCGGGAACTGGCGCGCGGCGCTTTTAGGCTTGTCGCACTGAACGGCGGCCAGGCGTTTTACGACCGGGTCATGGCTGCGCTGAAAAACCCTGAATCGCCGGAGGAGTATTACATGTACTTGTTTACTCTGCCGCAGTTCAGCGATCCGAAACTGTTGCAACGCACGCTGAATTTCGCCATTTCGACAGATGTCCGTTCGCAAGACGCTCTGCAGCTGATCACGGCTGTACTGCAGAATCCCGCCGGAGAGAAACTCGCGTGGGCCTTCATTCAGTCGCACTGGGAGGAGGTCCAAAGGGCTGGCGGGCCATTTGCGGGTGCCCGGGTAGTGCGCGCAATCAGCAGTTTCTGCGACGCTGGCATGCGCGATCAAGCGGTCGATTTTTTTGCCGCTCACAAGATTGAGGCCTTCGAGCGCACCTACAAGCAATCAATGGAGCGGATCAACGACTGTGTTGATTTAAAGTCGCAACAGCAACCGCAACTAGAGTCGTGGCTCGGGCAACATCGTGCGGCGGGCGGCAACTAAGGCTTAGCGAAGCAAAGTCTCGTCAAGAGCGTCGGACAAGTTTTTCATCTTTGACGCGAATTGAAAACTGCGCGATTTTTTCGCGGATCGCATCCCTTGTCTTCGCCACTACCACCAGGGTGACGCTTCCTAAGCGACCGCGGCATATCCAGAGTCCGCGCTCGCAGGATTGCGACGGCGGGGAACAGTATCGATCGGACGGGGCGTATTTCCGGCCAGCGCCGCCCGAGTTTCGGAGAGGACGATAATCGCATGGCGAAACTTGGCCTGGGTTATGTTACGCAGCGCGGCCACCAGCGCCGAGGCGTGCTCGCTTCCATGCAGTTTCTCCGCGCTCCGGGTGAGTTTTAGCCAATCATGCCAGTCGCCCAGCACATCTTGCATGTGCGTCAACTGTTCGATCATGTATTTCGCGTCAGCATCCTGGGTTGCGACTTCGGCCAAATACCGCGCACGTTTGCCAGTCACGCGATATTGATGAAGCGTCTTCTCCGTGAGCGGCCTGTGCTGCCTCCCTAACGTTGCCAACTGCTCCTTCGCTAAAGCCAGCGGATCGGCGGATGCGGCCGCACCCAGCCGGATTGCAGCACGCTTCAGACGCTTGCGTAGCTCCTTCAGTGTGTCGGCATCG
>JAFAWN010000240.1 GCA_019241735.1 Terriglobales bacterium | reverse complement strand
TGGTCGGGAATTTCTGAATAGAACTGAGTTGCACCGTCAGGTCAGTATTCAGAAGCTTGCAACCCACCACCCCGGCGTCCGGCAGCCTTCTTATTTCGTTGAGCATGACGGTAATCGCAGGACCGATCACCTTGGTGTCTGGATTTAAAAACAGGAGATAATCCCCGGTCGAGTGGGTGCAACCGAGATTATTGGCCCGGGCAAACCCCAGGTTTTCCGCGCTCTTTATGAGCTTGATGCCGGATATGTTCGTTTCTAATCTTTTCAGGTCTTCCGCGGCCGAAGCATTATCGATCACTATGATTTCGTACGATAGGTCGTGAGTACTCTGCTGAATACTGGAGACGCATTCGGTTACGAAACCGACAGAATTCCAGTTCACGATAATGATCGATAGGTCCATAGGCGTTAAACCGCAGCCGCTGCCACTTCTCTGACGGAGAAGGCTTGAATTACCGGGCGATAAAGCGCAATCAAGTCACGCCAGGTCATTTCGCTTTGCAACTGCGTGAACTGTTGCGTCAGGGCACTCACATCTCCGGCGGCATGTACCAACCCACGTTCCACGTGCCGGCCGATCTCCGCGTAAGCAGTCGAATTAAGTGGAACGCGTCCATTCCAAATTGTTTTAGCAATTGCCAGGCCGAATCGCTCCCCGAGGCTGGAAATATTCAGGATGTCGCAAATTAGTTGCGGTAGATCGGGACAAGAAACTTCTCTACGTCGTTGAGCTTTTGCAGCGCTGTGACGTATGTCAGCCAGCCGCGTGTCGCGGGACTTTTTCGCTTCCCCGCACGGAACCTTTAAAAAACGCGATTGCCCTTTCTCTTTGCTCCGCGCGCAGGAAGTTCATAAATTCCTTTGATACCGGCCGCTTCTCGCCCCGCAGGTAGCCCCACAAAAAGCCGCACATCCGTGTGACCCCGGCACTGAAGTATGCGTCGGGAAAGCGGCGCAGACATTTCAACACTTCAAAGGGAGGATAGCTGCCCAAAGAATAGTCCATGCGTCCTGCTCGGAATGAGTCGCGCACGGCTCCACGCGCCAAATTGCCGGGACGACGGTGGAATATCTTCAGATCAGAAAAGGCTTTTACCCGCCACCCGTGCATGCGTGCGGAAATCAGGGCATGCCAGTCTTCACCACCGTAACGCAAAACCGCATATCCTCCGATCGCCTCGTAGCACGCGCGCCGCACCAACTGAGCCGCATGCGGAACCGAGTCCTCGCTATTGAGCGGACGGCTGACATACTGCCCTGAAGATTTTTCGTATATGAAGCCGCTCGCAATCCCGAGTTGCGGATCTGCCGCCATCCGGTCCAGCAGCTGGGCGAAATAGTCCGGCTCCAAGGTCACGTCAGCATCGATATTTCCAATTACGTCGAATCGTTCCCGTCTCAGTTGGTCGTCCGCTTGTTGCAAGGCGATGACCTTCGAGGCGAAATTGCGTCCCGGCTTGCGAGTTACATGAACGCACCGGATCCAGGGATAACGCTCTTCGTATCCCGCGACAATCTCGTCAGTATTGTCGGTCGAGCCGTCGCTGACGATGATCCATTTTGCCGGCAAAACGCTCTGCGATAAAACGCTCTCGATCACGCCACCAATATTTGCCCCTTCGTTGTAGGCGGCAGTCATAAGGACGTATTGGTTTCGGTGATTCATGGCGGATGCGAATTCGATACCCTCGCAGTGCGATCACTACGAGATAACGGGTTGCGGCGACTCAACCACCGGCCACACATCAGCCTTTCTAATCGCGACCCCACGGCGATGGATAACGCCGGCTACAGCGATTAAGGACAACAAGGCAAACCATGCAACCTGGGTCTGATCCCAGTAACTGACTCCGAAAAACGCAATGATGTTCGCGAACAATGCCGCTCCCAGCGACCACAGCAACCATTCCCGTTGGGGAAAAGCCCTGACCGTTTTTCGTCCGAGCTTCTGAAAACCACGCCACAGGATTGCGAGGAAGAAGATCAAGGTCAGCAGGCCCGCGGTCTCACCCTGGTTTACGAACTCATTGCTTGTATCCCAGGTCTCGTAGTCCCACGTGGACATCTCCTTGCTGCCGATAAGCCACCAATCCCAGAAATGCTTGACGAAGTGATCCACCAGGATGGCGCGATGGTATCCGGACGAAGCCCCTAATTCGACCCGCTGGATAAGAAACCATACCGGCGCCTTCATAACCAGATGGAGACTAATCAAGGTTATTACCAATCCCCAGCGGAAGATGCGCATGCGACGTCGAAATGGCCAAAAGCACAGTGCCCCGATCGCCGCCGCCAGCACGAATACCGGCGTACTCGACCAGGTAGTCGAGATCATCAGGCAAGAACCGAGCATCCCTGCCACCGCCAGCGTTTTGTCCCTCCCCGATTTCCATAACCAGAAAAATAACGGCAATACCATGCCCGCAAAGGCCCCCGCCAGCAGCGGATGCTGAAACGCACCTTGCGCCCTGACGTGCCCATCGCGCACGCCGGAAATTGCCAGCCCCCCCAGCAGTGAGAACAGGTTATGGCCGGTAATCTGCTCATATATCATCTCTGGCGCATTAATGGCGACCACTATGGCCAGGACGCGCACGACGTTCCTGATGTCTTTACCGTCCCGCACCAGATGCCGGAACAGACAATAAATCCCCAGAGTGCCCAGCAGAAACCCGCATTGATTCACGGCCGCAGCCCAGCTCGACCACAAGAGCGTGATCGCTGCCGCGTGAACAATCGCCCAACCGAAAACCACCCAGTCGAGCGAAGTAACGCCTCCGGCCAGTAACGGGCCGCTACCGGTCAACTTGAAACGAATCAAACGAAAAATTCCAAACACTGCGATAATCCGCGCCGGTGACAGATGATCTCCGGCAACCACCAGCGTATTGCTCGCCGGAATCAGTAAGGCGGCGCTTAACGCCAGCGCCGTCGCATAGCGGCGGGGAAGAAACAGCATTCCAGCAATTGCCAGGCCCAGGAAGATAGCTGCCGCAACCGAAATGACGGTGTCAGCAACTCCGCCCCCGACGTAAAAATTCTTAGGCATGATGGAAGTTAGAGATCTTTCTTTGCTCTTTTCTACCCCGAGACGGTATCGGACAGGGGCTGATTAACTGTTCGATCCCACTTCCCGGATTGGGGGTCAAATTTGCGTACTACGCGCGCAGGACTGCCCACCGCTACGCAGTAATCTGGTATGTCATGAATGACGACGGCGTTGGCGCCGATAACACACTGTTTCCCCACACTGCAGGAGAGAACGGATGCATTTTCACCGATCCAGCTTCCTTCTCCGATACTAACTTTCCCTCTGGATTCAATCTCCTGATCCAGAACCGCCTTGTCTGGATCAGCAAAACAATGGGAATTATCGCTAATGTGCACGCGGTCCGCAGTCAGCACCTTGGCGCCAATTCTCACTTCATTTGCACTGGAAATGTGATTCATATGGCCGATGACGCACCCATCACCGATCTCGAGTCTTGGTGGCATTCGGCCGGGAAGAGCAACGGTCAACAGGAAAGCATAGCGGTTGATAAGCACATTATTACCAACATAAATATGCTGAACGTTTTTGAGGCGAAGGGGAGCTAACAGCTTGGAGCTTTGTCCAATAGCGCCGAAGAACAGTTTGTAGTAAAGCTGAGTCTTGCACAGCCAGTAAAATTCCGCTATCGATTCTGTTTTTTCAAGGGGCGGATAGGCCAAGAAA
>JAFAWN010000196.1 GCA_019241735.1 Terriglobales bacterium | reverse complement strand
GCCGACCGTCACCGAAACTGATGAATCCCGCCCGATCTATGTGCTGATAGAAAAGATTCTTACCGGCGATGAGCAATTGCCGGATGATTGGCCCGTCCACGGGACCACTGGATACGAATTTTGCAACCTGGTAAACGGCCTTTTTGTGGATCCCTCAGGCTTGGCGGAAATGGACCGCATCTATCGCGCCTTTATTGGACATCGCGTCAGTTTTGACGGCCAGTTGTACCGCAGCAAGAAACTGGTAATGCATACCGCCCTGGGGAGCGAATTAACCGTCCTCGCGAATTTGCTCAGCAAAATCGCATTGGCAAATCGCCACACCTGCGACTTTACCGTCAACAGTTTGCGCGACGCCCTTAGCCGGATCGTCGCCTGCTTTCCCGTTTATCGCACCTACATTTCAGGATCGCGGATCTCGACTAAAGATCAGGAATATGTTGACGAGGCAGTTGAGTGTGCCAAGCAGCAAATGTCCGGGTCCGACGCCAGCATTTTTGATTTCATCCGGGATGTACTGCTTACTAGAAAAGCTGTTGGTCACAACCGGTCCTATGCAAACGCGATCACCCGTTTTGCCATGAAGTTTCAGCAATACACCAGTGCGGTAATGGCGAAAGGTCTGGAGGATACGAGCTTTTACCGCTATCACCGGCTTGATTCTCTGAACGAGGTTGGTGGGGATCCGCGTCGATTCGGAATTTCCCCGGAGCTGTTCCATCAGAAGACACAGGAACGTGCGGAGTCATGGCCTCACAGCATGCTCGACACTTCTACGCACGACAGCAAACGCTCCGAGGATGCCCGGTCCCGCATCAACGTGCTGTCTGAGATCCCCGTCCAGTGGCGCAAGCGTGTAAGACGTTGGCGGGAGTTAAATCAGTCTTGCAAGGTCCTGGTCAACGATGTTGAAGCGCCTTCGCGCAACGACGAATACCTGCTCTATCAAACTCTGCTCGGAGCCTGGCCTCTCGACGCGCGCGAAGCTGGCAGTGCTAGTTTTTGCCAACGCATCCAGGAATACATGTTAAAAGCGGTGAGAGAGGCAAAAGAGAAGACTAGTTGGGCCAACCCCAACCCTGCCTATGAAGAGGCCACGACAGGTTTTGTCGCAAGAATTTTATCGCCGTCCAACGCGAATTCCTTCCAGGAAGACTTTTTGCCGTTTCAGCGCTATGTGGCCCATGTGGGAATGTTTAACAGTTTGTCTCAGACCCTCATCAAGTTGACTGCGCCGGGTGTGCCGGATTTGTATCAGGGGACTGAACTCTGGAATTTCACCCTGGTTGATCCCGATAATCGCCGTACCGTTGACTATCTCACTCGTCAACGCTTGCTGCATGAATTGCAGCGGCGCCAGGAAGATCAACGTGCTCTGCTGGAGGACTTGAACGCCGACATGAATGATGGACGGATAAAAATGTATTTAACCTGGAAGGCTTTGCAGCTGCGAAAAAAGTACCCACTGTTGTTTCAACAGGGCGAGTATGTGCCTCTTCACATCCATGGCCTAAAAGCAGGGCACGTATTGGCGTTTGCAAGGCGATACAGGAATTTAACCGTGATGGTGGCAGTGCCACGACTCTGCGCGCAACTGCTGAAGGAGAAATCGGCAACGCCAATGTCATCAGAGATATGGGGCGATACCACCATGAAGGTCCCCTTAGCGATGGAGGCAGAGACGTACCGGGATGCTTTTACCGGAGAGGATGTGAGGATTCAACTGGCGGGCCAAGAGCCTGTACTTGCGGCAAAAACTCTGTTCGCGCGGTTTCCTGTAGCCTTGTTGTTCTCAAAACCCAGCTCGAGTGTCAGTTCGTAGCCAGGCCGCTGGGCCCTCCGAGGAAGGTTTTAAGCGCGTTTTGCGATTGAAGGTCAAGGGCCTCACCCAACTGTCCAAGATCGTGAACAAGAAGGTGGGGGTCAAGGTGCCCAACATTCTCGTCTGCAACCGCAAAAATACACCGGCGGATTATGTTGTACTCTTCGAGCAAAAATTCGGGCGTGTAGCCCTGATCACGCCGAATTCCACCATGCCTGGCGGCCGCCTTTAATTTCATCGCCGACATTTCTTTGGGGGTGAATCTCATGATCCGAACAGCTTCCTGGAATAAAGGGGGAATTGGCTCCCGCCGCTGACGCGCTGACAGCTTAAGCCGTCCCAAGCGAGGGTCGGCCAGACTTTCCTTCAGCCACTTATCACTCACCCTGGACTTCTCCCGGCGCACAAAGTCTCGCAGCCGTTTGCCCGCGTTGCGTGTGGCCGAAGCTGCACGAATCGCTCCCGTGTTTCCCAGCTTTTTATTGATTTGCTCGATTTCGTGGCGTAATGTGTTTTCAACTTCAGGCGAGTGCCGCTCGCCCCGTGCCACGCGGCTCACATAGGAGGGGTCGACTTTCAGTTTTTGCGCGACCCTGACGTACAGACCGCGGTAAAGCATTTCCGGCGATAGAGCTTCTGATCGAACAGTGGTACGATTGGCATGTAACATGACCACTCTCGCTTCCAAGCTGGGAACAGCAGTGACTTAACTGTTTCGTTAATCACTACAGTTAGCAGTGTAGCACATGCGCAGATTAGCATCATCCAAGGTTGAAATCTCCTCGAGGATCATAGCCCTCCGTCGCCGTCTGGGGATGAGCCAGTCAGACCTGGCAAAACAACTCAACTCTTCAGCTATGGCGGTCTCACGCTGGGAACGCGGGATACAGGAAGCGCCAGCGGATATAAGTATTCAGTTGGGCAACCTGACCGGTGACCCGGAGTGCTGGTTTTTCTGGGCCCAAGCTGGTTTGCATAGCGACGATCTTATGCGGGTAATGCCAGCGGTCCGTTCCCGCCTGCGCAGAGACCGGCTCCCTCCGCTGCAGATTGTTCACGCCGGGAGTCATCAGGCCTCGAAAAAGAAGAGCCCTCTGGTCGCGATTCCCGTCCTGCCGGTGGTGGCGGCGACTCACGGCGGGACCGGAGACCCCGCGCTTTCGCTTGACCATGTAAAGCCGGAGACGGTTCTGGCCGCGCCCACGCGATGGTGTCCCAATCCCGCGTACACGGTTTCGTTGAGGGTCCGTGGCCGCTCTATGATGCCCGTCATTCATGACGGTTATATTGTCGTCGTAGATAGATCCCAGAACGATCGTTTGAAGCTTTACGGAAAAATCGTGGTCGCCGCCCACAAAGAGCGCGGCATGATCGTTTCCCGGCTGCAAAATTATAACGGGACCGAAGTTCTCGTCCCTGAAAACCGGGAGTACGACTCGATTGCATTATCGGCCAGCGGATGGAGAATTTTGGGAAAAATACTGTGGTGGGTGGGCCAGGCAGAATAAAAAGAAATTCTAATGCGCGGAAGTCTCCTTCGGCAGGAAAGTCCCACCGCCTAACACCGTCTTAACTGCTTCAACCAAATCGCGGGCAGCTTCTCCCTTGCTCACTGCGCCGCGGATCCCTCCAGTCGCGAAATGGCTGATCAAGTCCTCCGTTAAATGCAGTGAGAACATAATTATGGGGATATCGGGGCAGGTCCGGCCTATTTCTGCAGCTGCTTCCAAACCGTTCATGCCCGGCATGGTGATGTCCATGATGATGACATCCGGCAAAATGCCAAGCGCCTTACGGATTGCTTCTTCTCCGTTACTGGCTTCTGCGCAAACACTCCAATTCGGAACCGCTTCGAGCAGATTTCTAATCCCCAGCCGCATAACCTCGTGATCGTCCACGATGAGGATTCTCACGTCGGTCGCGGCAGTCTCGGTGGGAACTGTTTCCAGATTCATGGCGTTCAATTAACCCGGTGTCTGGCCGCCGCGGATGGCATTTTCTTTGCCTGACGCAATTTCATCACTCAACCTCCGGAGGCGTTAGATTACAAGTGCGTGCGGCCGGCTGCAATAGCCCATAAGTGAGCAATCGTCACCCGAAGGTGTTAGCCCTCCAGACTCTGATTGAGAACTCTCGCGCGCGCCACTACAAGCCTCAAAAATTGGTGTGGAACCTGCCATCGACGCCAACACCGCCACTCTCGTCACGTACAACGCTCACCGACCAGCGTTTGCTGAGTTGATACTCTCCCTGGATAATTTCACTTTGAGGATCGGTAACATCAGTCGAAAATGTGAAGATAAAATTCTTCGTCAATCTTTGCTGGATTGCAACCCGCGCCGAAGGATTGCGGTTATTCCCGCCCAGTAATGGATCAATCTGCAGACTTGATATGCCGGCAAGCTTCTGCACGCTGTTTCCCACTTGACTCGCAAGTCCTTGTGCCAGGATTGAATTTGCGCCCAGCGAAGAGGGGCTGGA
>JAFAWN010000116.1 GCA_019241735.1 Terriglobales bacterium | reverse complement strand
CTCGGCCGCCAGAAAGCACGGATGTCCTTCTCCAATCAGTCGCTTTCCCGCAGCCACTACAGTCATAAAATATTTTGGAGATGCTGAACTACGCGCGCCGCACCTTTGCCGTCGATCAGATCTTGCCCGCGCCGAGACATGTCCCGCAGACGCTCCTTATCTTGCTGGACCTGCAGCACAGAGTCGGCAATGCGTTTGGCCGAAAGCTCAGCATGCCAGCCGAGATTAATCGCAATGCCGCGCTCATCCAAGGCGTTGGCGATAGCTTCTTGATTTGTGGCCAAAACGATAAGCAGAGCGGGAACCCCCATAAATGCGAGCTCCCAGCAAGTGCTGCCTGCCGCGGAAATCGCCAGGTCTGCGGACCGCATCAACCCTGGCATGTCAGCGGGGTCCCGCTCGAAACGAAATCGCGCCGGCAGATGTTTTCCACGTTCGCATAATTTTTCATAGTGCCGATTGGCCGCACCCACTACGATTGCAGTTTCGATGTCGGCGCCGAGCTCCGGCAAAGCGTCCATCACTTTCATGGTTACATTTTCCGGATCGCTTCCACCCATAGTTAACAAGATATTCCGCACGCCGCCGGAAAATTCGCGCCGCCGCGATGCGGCAAGAAATTCCGGCCTCAGCAACACGAACTCCGGACCCAGAAGGAGCCGGGTGTACGTTTCTCGCCGCGGATATTGTGCCTCATTCGCACATACATTCTGATTGAGAACTACATCGCTACAGTAATGCTCAAACCGCGCGTCATCGTCAATCGCCATAACTCGCAGTCCAGCCCTCTTCACTTCCTGGATATATAAAGGTTCGAATTGGTAGCCATCGACTACCACCCAAGTCGCATTACCACCGAGCGCGAGTTTTGCAGCTTGCCGTGCGTCAGCACTTGACCCCGCGACCGCCGTAATGCGGAAAATCTCACATCCCTCATTGCGGAATCGTTCTTCGATCGAACCGTTTAGCTCAGCGGCTGCGAGCAGGACCCTCCCGCCTGTGGTTTGCCATGCTTTAGCCAGCGCCAGGCAGCGCCTCGCGTGTCCGGTGCCAATTTGCGCGCTCGAATCTGTGCGAATGAGAAGGGTCGAAGAGGTTGCCGACATCACACAATCTTCTGCACAACGTTGCGGTTGATTTCCGCCCAATCGGGATGCTCATTCATCACGGACAGCGCTTCTTCCCATGAGAATCCGTCGCGGCCGAATTCCTGAAATATTCGGCGCACCACTTCTATGTCCTCCGCAGTGTCGACGGTCCAGCGCAGATGCGACAGGTCAACAGAGTTCACGATCTGCCCGATGCGGAAGCGGTCGGGTTCCACATATGCGAGTGTAGTGACGTGCTCTTTCAATTCTGCCGTTTGCGAAAGTCGCTTCATCGTCTCGAGAACTTCAAACGGCATTGCCTCGACTGCCAGCCCTAGGGGAAAAGTCGGGCGCATCATATTGGTGACGAAATCGAGTTTCCCCCAGTTGGATGCAAGCAGCTCGACATGTTTATCGATCAAACCGGGATCGGTCAATGGGCAGTCGGAGGTAATCCGCACCACTGCCTGTGCGTCGAACTTCAACGCGGCCTGATAGTAGCGGTCGAGTACATCGGCTTCGCTGCCGCGGAAGCATGCCCATCCCCTCTCTGAACAAAGGGCAGCGATCGCATCGTCTTCACTTAAGTCCGTTGTAGCAACCATCACTGATGCCAGGCTTCTGGCGCGGCGGGTTCGTTTCACTGCACGCGCGAGCATCGGTTCGCCCGCAATATCCATCAGCACTTTTCCTGGCAGCCGTGTGCTTCCCATACGCGCCTGGATGATCGCCACGGTTTTTATGGATGCCGGCGGCATGTTTCTCTATTTACTCCTGAATACTTTTGCCAGCGTCCCTCTCAAGCCAAACTGCCGCATCACCTGTCTCAATCGCCGGGCGCGCATCCAAAGGATCGACCCCGGCAACTCCGGGAAGCTGCCAACCTTATGTGCCTTGCGGCGGCTGACCAGCCTGCCGGAAATTTTCTGCTCAAAAACTTTTCCCGCAATATAGACGCGCGGTTTCCGGCTGGAATTCAACACTTGCACCGCTTGAGCAATATGGTTGGTGTTGAACTGGCCGTTGATGTGTCCGTGAAGAATCTTGACTGGACCGTTCAAGTATCCCTGGCCTCGATATTTGCAGTTGTATTCACGCGTGAGCGTCGCGATGCGCAAATCGCTGTAATAAACCGCGGGCCGGAAAAAAGGTTGATCGTTGACCGGCTGCCCAGGCTTTGTAGCGAGATGTGATTGGTAAAGATCCCCCCACTGCTGCAGGACGCGGTCCATTTTTTCCGATCGTTGGAGCATCATCACCCCGGTATTGAACTCCGGGAAACTGGCGGGGATGTCTGAACGCGGATACGAAGCCACCCAATCGGTGTTCAGATACTCTTCGTGCGTCGCGGCGCAATCAAATCGATCGAGCAAAGCGAAAAGCTCCGGCACCGGCTCAACCACGTAGGTGTCCGCATCCAGAAACAGCGTGCGCTCATACGGGGACTGCCTGATCAATGTCGTCTTGTCGTAAAAACCGTCCTGCGTCGGCTTCACCGGAATCACATCGCGGAACAGTGGACTTTGAACGGGGAATTGTGAGAACACCGTGATTGGCAGGTCTGGCATGTTGCTTCGCAAGCTTGCGGCAGAAATCAGCAGCATGTCGAGGTAGCGCGCGTCCTGGGTGATCACATAGATGGCGCCATCCAATTGTATT
The DNA here is from genome assembly GCA_019241735.1 of Terriglobales bacterium. Classification (GTDB taxonomy): domain Bacteria; phylum Acidobacteriota; class Terriglobia; order Terriglobales; family Acidobacteriaceae; genus JAFAWN01. The sequence continues at coordinate 2,827 of JAFAWN010000116.1, read as the reverse complement.
TTCCCCCGCGCGAATCGAGCCTATGACTTAAATCAAGTAATGATGGGTAACTTTGCGGACCGCGCCAATCACATCCTCTACATCCTCGTCCGTCATGCCATGGAACATGGGGATGCTGATTAGTTGCTCATAAGCGCGTTCGGTTGTGGGATACTCCCCGCCTTTAAAGCCGAAGCGGTCGCGATAGTACGGATGAAGATGGATTGGTATGTAGTGCACGTTGACGCCAATGTTCTCGGCGCGCAGGGCGCGGAAGATTGTCTCCCTGCCGACCGGGAGTTTGCTGGTATCTATGCGAACCGGATAAAGGTGCCACGCGGGAATGACATCATCTCGTACCTGTGGCAGCCGAAGGCCACACCCGGTCAACGCTTCCTCGTAACGCTCCGCAATTTTCTTTCGCCGCGCCAGGTTCATTTCGAGTTTGTGCAGTTGGGAAATCCCCAGTGCAGCAGCAATGTCCGGCAAGCGGTAATTGAACCCCAAAAGGACCATTTCGTAGAACCACTGCCCTGAGGACTGCCGCTGCCGCGCCTCGGCGCTGATGCCGTGGTTCCGAAAACGGCGAAGAGTTTCAGCAAACCGGCCATCGTCGGTAGTGACCATTCCCCCTTCGCCCGTAGTCACATGCTTGACGGGATGAAAACTGAACACCGTCATATGCGCGATGGAGCCCACCCGCCTTCCCTTGTATTGGGACCCAAGGGCATGGCAGGCATCTTCGATCACCACCAACCGATGCTGGTCGGCGAGCTGCATATAGGCGTCTAAATCTGCGGGATGACCGCCATAGTCAACCGGCAGCACCGCCCGGGTCCGGGATGTTATACGCCCCGCGCAGGCGTCAGGATCGAGGTTCAAAGTGTCAGCGCACACATCTGCAAACACCGGGGTGGCTTGCTGATACAGAACGCAGTTGGCGGTGGCTGCGAAGCTAAGCGGCGAAGTAATGGCTTCGTCGCCTGCCGTCAGACCTGCCGCAAAAGCGGCGCCGTGCAAAGCTGCGGTGCCGGAGCTGAAACTGACGGCGTATTTTGCCCCCACCCGTGCGGCGAAGGCTTCTTCGAACTCATCAACTTTGGGTCCGGTGGTAAGCCAGTCGGAACGGAGTGTTTCCACGACCGCCTGAATGTCAGCTTCATCAATGGACTGGTGTCCATAAGGCAGCGGTGTCTTCCGCGCCGGCGGGCCTCCTTCGATTGCCAGAGCCTCTCGCTTTTCCGTCGTTACCCTCATCGAGGTCTGCTAGTCAGACGCGCACCGGCTCCGGCTGCCCCAATTTCTCGTCATGGCCAGAGCCCGCTTCTATCAGCTCATTCAATTGCCGCGAGCTGAGCCAGTGTGGATTGGAATCGCTGGCATAACGGAAACCTTCGGCCAGAGGACGTGCCTGCTGCCAGTGTTCCTTGCGCCACCATGCGTGCGCGGGCTGAATCACGAACATGTCGGGAAGCTCGAGAGTGTGCCGTGCCTCATCTTCGGAAATCAGCACTTCGTGGAGTTTTTCGCCGGGGCGGATGCCGATGGTTTCCACCTCGCATCCGGGAGCAATAGCGCCTGCCATGTCGGAAAGCTTCATGCTGGGGATCTTCGGAACAAATATCTCACCGCCATGCATCTGCTCGATACAGCGCAGCACAAATCTCACTCCTTGCTCCAGCGTAAGCCAGAAGCGCGTCATGCGGGAGTCGGTAATCGTAATTTTGCCGGTGGCGCGTTGCTCGAGGAATATCGGGACTACGCTCCCGCGGCTGCCCACAACATTGCCATACCGGGCGCAGCTGAAGCGCGTGTTCTGCTTTCCCGAGTAAGCATTCGCCTGCACAAACATTTTTTCCGCGCAAAGTTTCGTCGCCCCGTATAGGTTGATCGGATTGACGGCCTTGTCGGTGCTCAACGCCAGAATGTGGCGGACGCCCTGGTTGAGCGCCGCATCAATCACGTTGCGGCCGCCGATGATATTGGTCTGGATCGCTTCAAAGGGATTGTATTCGCACGCCGGCACCTGCTTGAGCGCGGCAGCATGCACTACCACCGTAACCCCGGCAAACGCGCGTTCCAGCCGCTGCCGATCACGTACGTCGCCGATGAAATAGCGCAGGCTGGGATGGTCAAAACCGGCAGCGCGCATGTCGTGCTGCTTCAATTCGTCCCGGCTGAAGACAATGAGTTTCTCCAGCTGATATTCGCGCAACATGATCTCCACGAATTTTCTGCCGAAAGACCCGGTCCCGCCGGTCACCAGCACCACCTGCTCGTGCCAATTCATACGTATCCCAATGAAAGGAGGCTCAGCCACTGGCGCCGTATAGAATCTAACGCCGTTGGAACAGGCCAGTATAGCGGAGAACAGGGATGAGATAAGAGTCCCCAGGGGTGGAACAGATGGCCGCGTCGATCAGCGCAGACGAAATCCTGCCGAAGGATATTACTCCTGCGACTTGAACCAATTGCAGTTATTGCAGTGCTAGAATGTCACCAATAGGTAAGCCACCAGGGCACTGCGCCAAGCGCATAATTGATGTTTCGGAGCCCCTTTTGCAAATCCTCGACCCACTCCAAAAGGAAAGCTGATGGACTCAGGGCCCATCTATCCCACTACGCCGGGCAATGGCCACATCGTGCGTGAGCTGCGTCCGGCTATCCCTGGCGCCTTCGGCGCGCAGCTGACTCCGGGATTTTATCCCTCTCCACCTACGGAAGATTCCATACTGCGCGAGTACTTGCGGGTGCTGATCAAGCGGAAGTGGATCGTCATCACGAGCGTGGTATTGATTTTCGGAGTTGTGCTGATTGCCACCCTCCGCAGTACTCCGATTTATGACGC
>JAFAWN010000052.1 GCA_019241735.1 Terriglobales bacterium | reverse complement strand
TCGCCGATGCACAGCAACCCGGGCCGCGACCAGCGTCGCAGGCAATCTACCGTAACCGTAAGAAGGCTAGTGTCATTCCAATCGCGTAATTCCTCGACCCGGTCACTCAAGAAAGGGGCTAGAGCGGTGATGTCCTCCCGAAATTTCTCGATGCCTGCGTTCTTGACCTGTTCCGCTGACCCCTTCGCCACTACGAAGCCGCACTGCCAATAAGTCTCGCGATCCAACATTACGAAAATCTTCCCCGTCTCGATAATGCCGAAGGTTTGTCCTGGATCAGTTGGCTGCCGGCGCAGACGCAACCACAGAACATCCATGGGCGCTCCGCGGTTAATAACTTCCAATTTCGCCTGCTGGCGCACCAGAGAATGACGTCCGTCAGCACCAACGACTAATCGGGCGTGCACGTCTATTGCGCCCCCTGGAGTTTTTACGTGAACGCCAGACACGCAGCCATTCTGTTCACTGATCCCTGTAACCTCAGCTTCCATCAGCAAGTGAAAAGCTGGATAAGCCTGGGCTTTTTTAGCGATGAAGTTAAGAAAATCCCACTGCGGCATCAATGCAAGAAATTTGCAATGTGTGGGCAAGTGGGTGAAATCCGCGATGGTCACAAACTCGCCGCTTACTTGCCCGCCTAATTCCTTCACTTCCTGATGGGGAAGCGTCAGGAACTCGTCCAACATTCCCAATTCGTGCATGATTTCGAGAGTCGAAGGGTGGATCGTGTCCCCGCGGAAGTCGCGCAAGAAGTCAGCATGCTTTTCCAGGACGTAAACATCCACGCCCATTCTTGCCAGAAGGAATCCCAACATCATTCCCGCCGGGCCGCCTCCGGCGATGCAACACTGCGTCTGAATTTTTCCCGTCATGCTATACGGCCCGGAGATCACAAACCTGTGTAACTGGCACAACCTGGTCATTAATTTACACGTCTAAGGTGCGGGAGAATAAAAATGCCAACTAGAAAAAGTTCAGGTGGAAGAAAAAAATCCGGCGGCCGGAAGTATGGCAAAGCTGCCAGTAAAAGCGTCAAGAGCGCTATGCACCGCGAAAAGCGCGGCACGCTGAAATCCGGCAAGGGCGGCGAGGGCGGAACGGTTAAAAGCCGCAAGCAGGCGATTGCCATCGGTCTCTCGGAGGCGCGAAAAAAGGGCGCGAAGGTTCCGAAGAAAAAGTCCAGTTAATGGCGGGCGGGATCGATAGCGGAAGCTCGCGCTAAGCGTTGGCTTTGAGCATCTGCTCAGCGTGTTTTCTCGAAGTGTCGGTGAGTTTCGCGCCGCTTAACATTCTCGCGATCTCTTCAGTGCGTTCCTGGCCGACCACTTTGCGAACCGTGGTCCGGGTGCGCGCGGCGGAATCTTTTTTCTCGATCACGTAGTGGTGGTCGGCGAAAGTGGCAATTTGCGGGAGGTGAGTAACGCATAGAACTTGACTGGCGCGCGCCAGGGATTTCAGCTTTCTGCCTACAGCTTCGGCGGCGCGGCCGCCTATTCCAGCATCAATCTCATCAAATACCAGGGTCTCCGCGGCGGGATTGTTCTTTCCCCGAGCGGCTGCGGTTTCAACGCTCACTTTCAGCGCCAGCATCACCCTCGACAGCTCCCCGCCGGATGCTATCTGTTCCAACCGCCTAAGCGGCTCTCCCGGATTGGTGGCGATCATGAACGTGAGATGGTCAATCCCGTGCGCAGTCCAATTCGTCTGTTCATTTGAGCTTCGTAGATCGATCTTTAGGTTGGCTTTCATGGCCAGGTCACGCAGTTCAGCCTGGGTCAACTTCTCCAGCCGTTTTGCGGCCTCCTGGCGTTGGCGCGAAACCGAATTCGCGGCCCGCAAATATTCCTCGCCCGCTTGGGACAACTCGGCTCGCAGCTGGCGGATTGTCTCGTCCTGGTTCTCAATCTCCGAGGCTTTTCTGCTCACCTCTGCCCCAAACCTGATTACATCTTCAACCGTTGCGCCGTATTTACGGCGCAAGCGATCGAGGATCACCAACCTCTCCTCCACTTCCGCCAGCCGCTCCGGCGATGAATGAACACCGGCAGCATAATCCCGTAGCGAGGCGGCTATGTCCTCAATCGTGATGCGCGCAGACGTCAGTGCTTGAAGGCTCTCCTGAAACTGAGGCGCGAAGCGAGACAGTTCTTCGACGTTTTTTTCTGCTGACCTAACTGAATGTGCGCAGGAGCTGTCGCCTTCGTATAGCAGATTGAACGCGTTCATGGCTGCGGTGTAGATTTTTTCGGAATTTGCCAGCACTCGCTTCTCGGCCTGCAGAAGCTCATCTTCGCCTGCCTGAAGCCTGGCTTCTTCAATCTCGCGCGCTTGGAACGTCCACAAATCAAGCAGGCGCAACCGGTCCTGCTCATCGCGCTGTAACTCTTCGATCCGCGCGGCAACGGTTTTCCAGCGGAGAAACGCCGCCGCAGTTGCCTCCAGGTCGATAGACGCGAATTGATCCAACAAGCCGAGGCGCGCTTCCGCACCGAAAGATAAGATTGATTCGTTCTGGGCATGGATGGCCGCCAGGCAGGATGCGACCTGCCTCAAAACTGCAACTGTCGCCGGTTGGCTATTGACGAAAACACGACCCTTGCCTCCCGGCGCGATCTCGCGCCGCAGCACCAGAACGTCATCTTCCCAGGTGATTCCGTTGCGATCCAAAACTTCCTGGGCTTGCTGGCGCATGGCAGGTTGCAACTCGAATACGGCCGAGAGCAGGGCCTTTTCCGCGCCTGTACGGATTATTTCGGAAGACGCCTTCTCGCCTAGAAGCAGGGCGAGCGCATCGATGAGAATGGACTTGCCAGCGCCAGTTTCGCCACTGAGGAGATTGAGCCCGGAAGAAAACTCGACCGTGAGATTGTCGATGACCGCGTAGTTTTCCAGCCGCAATTCGAGGAGCACGGGCCATCCCTGGGGTGAGTTAAGCGCAGAATATCATGCGCGGGAACACTCTGGCTCCAGCTTGCGCACGAATAAGGAGCGAAGGCCAGGGCGTGCGGGCTCAGCAGTTTTTCACAACTGCAGGTCCGGCTTTCTCACCCCGGCGTTCAACTTTTTTCCTAATTATCCCCAGAACTGGATTTACCCCTGGGAAAACTGCGAATCGGCTGCCAGGCATGAAATCATAGGACCGTACAATTGATCGTGCGATGAGATACCTGACTGGAAAATTTCCGATTCACCTCTTGCCTTGCCGCGAATAATCATGCGAGTGCCGCACAATCGCCTTACTTTTGACCAGACCGAGATCGACGCCGTGTCTTCAGTCGTACGTAGCGGGATGTGGGCCGGCGGAGCGCAGCAAGTGGCGATGGAAGAACGGTTGTGTAGGATGTTCCGCGTCATCAACGCGATAGGTGTCGGTTCAGGACTCGCGGGGCTGAGGCTGGCATTGCTTGCATGTAGCATAAAAGAAAACGATGAAATCCTGATACCAGCCTATAGCTGTGTGGCGCTACCGAATGCAGTTCTGTCAGT
>JAFAWN010000037.1 GCA_019241735.1 Terriglobales bacterium | reverse complement strand
CAGCGGGTGGTGAATCGAGAACCGAACCAGCGGAATTTCGCCCGCCTGGGTGAACTTTCCTCCGAGGTGGGCGATCACGAAGGTGCGGCTACTGCATTCCTAAAGCTGGCGGAATTGATGCAGTCGTCCGGCGGGGACCCGGCACAGTGGTATGAGCGCGCCTATTCCGAAGCGCCGGCAATTTCTGAGGTCGCAATGGCCTACGGGCGGAGCCTTCTGGCGCAGAATCAAGTGGGCGCTGCGATCTTCGTTCTCGAACCCCGCGCCAGGTCCGAGGCGGCGACGCTGGAAATTCGCGACATGTACGCGCGGGCGTTGGTGGCGGCGAATCGCCTGGTTGAGGCTGAGCCGCTGGTTTGGCAATTGTTTGAGCAGGACCCGTCGCGCATTCTTGAAATCGCGAACTTGATTGGGGCTTTCATCGACGGCGGTTTAGACGCCGAAGCAGTGGGGCTGGCGAAAAAGCTGGAGCAATTCCAGCGCCGGACCGGCGATCGCCGCGCGTTTCTCGCCACCATGCAGGAAATTGTTGCCCATCATCGCCCGTCCTCGGAAGTTTTGGAGTTCATGAGTGAACTTTTCAATGCCTCCAACCGCGAAAGCGATTACAGCCAGACGCTTATCAAGCTGTTCGACCTCTACTGCGATATGGGGGATTTCAACAAGGCCGCGGAAGCTCTGGACCGCGCAGCCGACGTGGACGCATATGAAAAGGGCCACGAAAAACGCCTGGAGTTACTACGGGGAAAAATTGACGATACCCGTTTCAAGGCAATTGCGGCGCGCTTTACCAGCATGTCCGCGCCAACGCCTGAACCCGCCCGGAGCGACGGGAAGACCCTGGGAGCGGCGGCATTGCAGGACCTGATGCTGCAGGCGGAAATTCTGGTGCAGTATGGCATGCGGACAAAGGCGCTGGAGCGGCTTCAAAGGATCCATGAGTTGTTTCCTCATGAGGAGGAGCGCAATCCGAACTTGCAACAGCTGTACATGACGGCAGGGTTGAATCCAAGATATCCCGATGCTGCGCCCGTGGTATCGGCTCCGGTACAGAAAGTCCGGGATGAAGCCCCTGCAGTTCCCACCCCGCCGCCGCTGCAGTCGACCTTACCGGATGCAGACAGCTTTACCCGCGCCGCGGAAATAACCCGCAAACTTTACAGCCAAACTAATTCAGACGCGGTACTTGCAACTGCGGTAAGTGAAATCGGCACCCAGTGGAAGCTAACCCGCTGCGTGGCCGCAATGCGGAAACCCGGATTGACGCCGACTTCGGTCAAGGAGTTCCGCGCCGATGGCGGCACCGGGAGAGATGGAGCATTGCAGCAAGTCTTGGCGGAACTGCACGACCTGGCGATTAGCCAGGGTGTCGTCACCATCACCAATGTGCAGGATATGAAGGAGCTGCGATCGATCCGGCCAGCCCTGATCGAAATGGGCATAGGGTCGCTACTGGTATTGCCTTTCTCCGACGGCCCGGACCAGGTTGGACTTCTTTTGCTGATGCAGGATGCGCCACGAAACTGGACTGCTCACGAGATCGTAGTGCTCAGGACTTTAAGTGAGCAGATCGTGATCGCGCTGAACAATGCGGGACTTCGACGGCTGGTAAAAAATCTTTCAGTTACCGATGAGCGGTCGGGCTTGCTGAAGCGGGCATCGTATCTGGATTTGCTGATAGCGGAAACCCGGCGCGCAGTGCAGAACAACAGCGCCCTTACCGTCCTGTTAAGCGGCTGGGCGAGCGTGGAGCTATGGTGCGCGAATTTGGAGAACAAGCGGTAGAGGCTACGATGCGGCAAATCGGCCAGCTGTTTGCTGGCAACATCCGGCAGAACGATCTGGCATTTCGTTACGAAACCACTACGGTCGCTATCATTCTGGGAGAGACGACGGAAAAAGAAGCGGTCCTGGCGGTAGAAAAGCTGCAACGCCTGATGGGAGAGTTGCGGGCGTCCGAGAAGCAACCAGCGTTGCCATTCGCCGCGGGGCTGGCCGAGGCCGTCATTCACCAAAACTTCGATTCGGTGGATATTGTCACCGAGGTTATCAACCGGGCGGAGCAAGCACTGCAAAATGCCATCGCCGCCGGCGCGAATCAGATCACAGTCCTGTCAGCATCCTCTGCTGCCGCCGCTGTAGCGTAAATCCAAACAATTGTGAGATGGCGTCCGCATAGCAGAAATCTGCTGCGCGCTGATACACTGATCCGCGCCAGAGCGTCCAAACATTCTGGTTTGAAGGATCGATCCCCATGGAAATAAAAAAAGTCGCAGTGCTGGGTTGCGGCCTTATGGGCTCCGGAATTGCGCAGGTCGCAGCCACCGCCGGATTCGATACCACCGTGCTGGAAATGGAGCAAAAGTATCTCGATAAGGGATTTGCTGGAATCGAAAAATCTTTGGCGAAATTTTCAGAAAAGGGAACGCTGAAAGAAGAACCGGCTGCGGTACGCGCCCGTCTTAAGGGCACCACCAAGAAAGAGGATTTGGCGGATTGCGACATCGTCATTGAAGCCATCATCGAGAATGTAGAAGAGAAGAAGAAGATGTATGCGTCGCTTGACGAGATCGTTAAGAAAACCGCGATTTTCGCCACTAACACTTCCTCCATTTCGGTTACGGAACTGCTGACTGCCACTAAACGCGCGGAGCGTTTCGTGGGCATGCATTTTTTCAATCCGGTTCCGCTGATGAAACTGGTCGAGGTGGTCCGGACTATCGCCACGGCGGATGAAGTTTATGAGTCTGCGTATGAATTCACAAAAAAACTCGGTAAGGTGCCGGTGCGAACCAGCGATAAGACTGGATTCATTGTGAACCGGCTTCTGGTCCCCTATCTGCTCGATGCCATCCGCGCTTACGAGGAAGGAGTCGGATCGATCGAAGATATCGACACTTCGATGAAGCTGGGATGCGGATATCCGATGGGTCCGTTTACCCTGCTGGATTTTGTCGGACTGGACACTACCTATTACATCACCCACGTGATGTTTGACGAATTCAAGGACCAGCGCTTCGCATCGCCTCCTCTGCTGAAGCGGTTGGTGATGGCCGGCTGGTACGGCAGAAAATCAGGGAAAGGCTTCTACGATTATTCGGACGCGGCCAATCTCAAGGCGAATAAGCTCTGAGGTCTTGAAACTCTTTGCCTGAATCCCAGTTTCCCGGTGTGAAATAAATTATGACGTTCGAAAATATTCTGTTTGAAAAGAAAAACGCGATTGCCTATGTGACTGTAAACCGCCCCAAGGTTCTCAATGCGCTCAACATGGCGACCATGGAGGAGTTGCGAGCGGCGTTCCACGAAATAAAGAAGGATGAAAAACTGCGGGTGGTGATTCTGACCGGGTCTGGGGAGAAAGCTTTTGTTGCCGGCGCAGACATTGGTGAGCTATCCACTCAGAATGGCGTCCAAGGCAAGGCGTACACTCATCGCGGCCAGAGCGTCCTCAATTTAATTGAAAACCTCGGCAAGCCGGTGATCGCGTGCATCAATGGCTTTGCGCTGGGAGGGGGGTGCGAGCTGGCCATGGCATGCACCATGCGGCTGGCCAGCGATAACGCGAAGTTGGGGCAGCCGGAAGTGAAGCTAGGGATTATCCCGGGACTTGGGGGGTCGCAGCGTCTGCCGCGCCTCGTAGGGAAGGGAATCGCGATGCAGATGGTGCTGGCGGGAGAAATGATTACCGCCCAGGAAGCGCACCGCATCGGCCTGGTGAATGAAGTTACCGCACCGGCGGAACTGATTCCGCGGGCGGAAGCGATTGCTCAAAAAATCATCGGCAATGGACCGCTGGCCGTGCAGTATGCAATGGAGGCGGTCAACAAAGGTATGGAAACCAGTCTGGCCGAAGGCCTGTACATAGAGGCAGCGCTTTTTGGCGTCTCCTGCGCGACTGAAGACAAGAACGAAGGAACAAAAGCATTTCTCGAAAAGCGGGCAGCGCAGTTCAAGGGGAAGTAAGGATGTCCCCGGCAAAAGATTGGTTGGCGAAGGACTCCGCAAAGCTGAATTCTGCCAAAAATTCCCGGTTAAAGGCGCTTGAGGGGAAATTGGATGCGCGCGATCTGCGATTTGGGATTGTGGTGTCCCGGTTTAATGAGTTCATCACGGAAAGATTGCTTCGCAGCGCATACGATGGGCTCGTGCGCGCTGGAGCCAGCGAAAGCAATATCGAAATTGTTCGAACTCCCGGGGCGTTTGAGATTCCATCCGCCGCCCGGGCTCTTGCCGAAACCAGAAAATATGATGCCATCGTCTGCCTCGGCTGCCTGCTGCGAGGCGACACGGCGCACTACGATGTAATCGTCAACGAGGTTACGCGCGGGATTGGGCAATCCGCGCAGGAAACCGGAGTGCCTCATGCGTTCGGCGTACTTGCCTGCGATACCCTGGAACAAGCTATTGACCGCGCGGGATTAAAGTTGGGCAACAAGGGACTAGACGCCGCGCTAGCGGCAGTCGAAATGGCGAGTCTAAAAAAAGCCATTCGCAGGCGGTCCAGCGAGCGTGAAACTGCTTCCGCAAAAGCGCGCGCGAAGAAATAATTTGCAAGTCATTGCCGGCTATTCTGCCAGCTACTCTACCAGCCACTTGTTCCTTATTCTTGTACACTAATGCCATTCCATGGGCACGCGAAGAAAATCCCGCGAACTGGCGTTGCAAATGCTTTTTCAGGCTGACCTGGGGAAGCAGGGACTAGACGATGTGCGGCGCACGTTCTGGGATGAACGCGGCTCAATAGAGTCTGAGGTGCAGGGTTTCGCCGACGACTTGTTCCGGGTGGCGATCGATCGCACGCCAGAAATTGACAGCTTGATTGAAGACCATGCGGAACATTGGCGCATGGATCGGATGTCCGCGGTGGATCGCAACATCCTGCGATCCGCGGTCGCCGAACTGCTGGGATTCCCGTCCACTCCGCGCGCAGTGGTGATTAATGAGGCCCTCGAAATTGCGCGGAAATTTTCCAGTCCGGAATCGGTGCAGTTTGTTAATGGAGTGCTCGACAGCGTGGGAAGAGACCTCGAGAAAAGCCGGCAGACTGTCATCCCCCATTAGAACTGGTGCGCGAAGCAGCACCCTCCCCGTAAGCCGATTTAGATCATCCTCTCAAATCCAGAGCTTCTCGATTGCTCGGATGACGAAGAGCAGTGACGGGCAGTGATTCAACCTGGGCGTCCGATGAATCTTCTCACGGCGCGATAGCGATTAAATCCGGCTCACAGCTGAATGTGACTGCGGCGCACAAGCCTCCCTGCTGTGTCGTGGGATTTTGCACAAACGGGATCTGCTGAATATCGTGCAGGGAGATGGTATCGAGCACATGAACGTTGTAGTCACTTGCGCCGACGTACAGCAGTGACCCGTCGGGCGTGAGCGCGGCGCGAAGCGGAATTGCGTTGTTCGCCAGCGGGATTTGCGTCGACGTCAGATTGGGGATGTTGAAAACCAGAACACTACTGAGGTTTTGAGTCAGTATGTAAGCCGTGGACCCATCCGGGGAGACGATGAGCTGGGTCGCAACGAAATTGCCAACGCCCAAATCAAACGCATTGACGCTGTCGGCAACTGTCGGATGGCAGCCGATAGGGGCAGTGTCCACGTGAATGATATCGAAATCCGGCGAGTTGACCGCCACAACTTTTGTGGCGTCCAAAAGAGTTTTGATAAAGGACGGAATCCCGGAGGTATTGACGGCGTCTGCTTGAGTGTCATCACAAGTTCTGTACACAGCAACACCCTGAGGAGTGCCTCCGGCGAGGTAGCCAAAAGCGCCTTCACTGAGGAACGAAACATCGCGCGCGACAGCGGCTAGAGGGATGGTGCGCAAGGCGTCGAGCCGTGAATACACGTAGAGGTTGCTGCCCGCGACTATGAATGCCTTGAGGTTGTCGGGGGAAAAATCTGCTGCCGTGGCTCCGTCGATGCGCAAGGCCGTAGCCGAATTAGTGGTGGTATTGAAAATGAAAACCTGGTTGGGTGTATCGACGATGTCAGACGTGATAACGGTATTTCCGTCTGGGGAAATGGCGAGTACTTTACCCGGTGCCGAGGCAAATTCTGATATCCCGGGAGGATTGCCGGGGGTAAGAACGGTCAAACCCTTGGTCCCAAGTTCGCCGGAATCAGTTCCCAGATAGGCTTTGGTTCCTTCTAAATTAAAGACCAGCGAGTTCGGTGTAGCTGGCAACCCGGCAGCCAGTCCTACAGTGTTTGCGGGAACTGAGATGGGAACGACTGTGCTGATACAAGCCACAGTGGTTCCGCAGCCGGTGCTGCTTACATATACGGTTGAGGCCTGGGGCACGCCGGTGCCATTGGTGATCAAGGTTATGACGTTCTCCGGATAGATGGGCAACGTGGGCCTGAATCCTATATTGCACGCGTCGGGAGTACACGATGCGGTTATAGCCGCAGCCGCCCCGGGTACCGACGCGCTTGCAGTAACTGGGCCGGGGGACAAAACACAGTTGCTGCCGCCGACGCTGACCAACGCAGGTTGCGACGAACACCAGCTCAGCGGCACTCCAGTAATCACGATGTTCTGCGTGTCGGTGACCGTCGCCGTTATTGTTTTCGAGGTTGCGGTCGAGGACGTCACGGTGAGCACGATGGACTGGACCGGGCAGGTGATGAAATTCACCGGTACACTATTCGTCGGGCCGGCGCTGGCAGAGATGGGAGCGGTGCCGGGTATATTGGCCGTCGCTTGAACTTGATTGACCGGCAAGGCGCCGGTATTGAACGTCACCACGCTTGCATTCGTGGCCGCCTGCCAGCTGAACGGGCCGACAGTGGAGGTGATATCGGAACCCTGGCTGAAAGCCCGCGCCTGATAGTTGAACGTCTGACCTTTGGAAACACACGAAACCTGCGGCTGGCCGGGAGCGGGGCTCACGGTGATGCTGTCAATGTGCTGGTGTACGTACACCGTGATGGGCTGACTGCTCACGCCCTGGGACGTTGCAGTGATCTGTGCGCTGCCGACTGGGCCCGGAGTACACCTTGTAGGGTTATTCAGAGAGTCCCAAGTGCCGGCACAAACAACCCCATTAGCGGCGATAGTCACTACTGCGGTGTTGCTGGAGGAAAAAAAAACTGGCGCGGAAATGGATGCACCCTGACTATTTTGCGGGGTCGCGGTGAAAATCATGGTCATTCCCGGTTCGATCGAGGCCGTGGGTCCAGGACCTAACACAATGGACGCCGGAACCGAAGTGGTGACCGTTCGGCGACTGCTGCCGCAGGCGGACAATCCTAAAACTATGAAGGCAAAAATGATGGGTGCCGCTATGGCCGGGCCCAAACTGCGCATGCATCCTCCCCGCCGGACTCCGCCCAAGCAGAGCTTGGCCGGGACTTTTATAGGCGAGTAATGGGTGAAATGACGAAACTCCAAGTCTAGAGGCTAGAAATGGTTTCAGCAAGGTTGGATGCAAGTTTGCGGTCGAGAATTCCGGCCAACGAGCCAACTGGAATGCGAATTTTCCGGTAACATGGCGACGCAACAGAAAGCAGGAGAAAATAAATGAAAAACGTAAGGTTATTTGCGGCACTGATCTTTTTCTCGGGTACTTTGAGCATAAGTGCGGTTGCGCAGGGCGCGTCGAAAGCGCCGTCCAAGGCGGCGGCCTCACCATCCCAAGCGGTGCTTGAACGGTGGAATGAGGTGGGGGGGAAGCTTATAGCCATGGCCGAGGACTTTCCCGAGGAGAAGTACGATTTCAAGCCCGCTGCCAGCGTGCAGAGCTTTGCCGAGCGACTGGTCCACAGCGCTCAGGCAGTGCAAATCTTCGCGGACACAACATTGGGACGAAAAGCATCGATGGAGAATGAAGGCAACCATCCCAAGAGCAAGGCGGAGGTCGTGGCATTTGTTAAAAAGTCATTTGCGGACGGAGCGTCTGCTATCCAAGCCAAAGGCGATGAGGGGCTTTCGAGCATAGTCGTAGCGCCATTCAGCCACGAGCAGACCCGGCTTGGCGATCTTGCCTACGATTTTATCGAGCATTCAGCGGAGATTTACGGACAACTGACCGTCTATTACCGAGTCGCGGGGATGGTGCCTCCGGCATCGCGTGACAAGAAGCGGTAAAGGGCATTGTCAAACTGTATTGGCAGGCCCGCTGACTTTTGCGGCCACGGCCTGCGGCCTGATAGGGTTGGTTGCGGTGTCTCCCACGACAGTGGTCCATTCGCGTACGTACCATCGCTTGACGATCCCGCTGGTCACATAAGGATCGGCCCTGGCAAAGCGTTCCGCGGCCTCAGCCGAGCCGCCCCGGAAAAGCAATACCGCGCCATCAATCGGATCCGCCAGTGCGCCTCCTAAAACTAGCTCGCCGCAGTCGCTTGCCTTCCAGGCCTGTTTGAGGTGCGCCTCCCGAAACTCTGCGCGCCTCGAGATATAGTCGCTACTCAATTCGTAAAACAAAAGGTAATGCATTCGAGGATTTTATTCTTTTTCGTTCTGAGTGCGTAAATTGGTCAAGGCACAGGCCGCACATAGGGAAAGAAACGTAACAAATCCACCACCGAACCAGAAAAGTAATCTCTTCGCACAAATCCAGCCAAGGAACATCTTCACCTCCGCGTTATCGCGTGAAATAGTGATCTGCTATGGCCAAGCGCATCAGCGCCGACCGCTGGTTGTTCACGATTACGCTGGTTCTGGTTTTCGTGGGACTGGTGATGGTGTTCAGCGCCTCGGCGGTAATGGCCAAAGAGCGCTTTGGATCAGAATATTTTTTCCTGAGGCGGCAGATGGGATGGGCAGCAGCGGGGCTTGTCGCCATGGTGCTGGCCATGAAGTTTGATTACCGCCGGTATAAACATCCAGCAATCGTGTTTTCAACACTGGGCGTGACCACGACCATGCTCATCTCGGTGTTTCTGCTCGACCGCGCGCACAACACTCATCGCTGGATCCATTGGGGCGGATTTTCATTCCAGCCGTCGGAGCTGGCAAAGCCTGCGCTCATCCTGTTCCTCGCGTTTTTTTTGGAGAACCGTACCCGCTCGATGGATGACTGGCGCAACACCATAATGCCGGCGGTTATCCCAACCCTGGCCTTCGTGGGCTTAATCGTCTTCCAGCCCGACCTCGGGACCGCTATTGCCTGTGTGGCGATAACAATATCCGTCTTATTTGTCGCCGGACTCAACATCCGCTACCTCGGGTATGGACTGCTAGGTTCGCTGCCAGTGCTGTATCTGCTGATTTTCAGGGTAGCGTACCGGCGCAATCGTATCCTGGCGTTTCTCAACCCTTACTCGGATCCGCAGGGACGCGGTTTTCACATCATTCAATCTATGATCGCGGTGGCCACGGGAGGAGTGACTGGGGTGGGGCTGATGGAAGGCAAGCAGAAGCTTTTTTACCTGCCCGAGCCGCACACGGATTTTATATTCTCAGTGCTGTCAGAAGAGTTGGGGCTGGTGGGCGCGATCATAATCGTTGCGTTGTTCGCGATATTTTTGTGGCGGGGTATGCGTGCAGCCCTCCGCAGCCAGGACATGTTCGGGCGTTTGTTAGCCGTCGGAATCACCTGCATGGTTGTGGTACAGGCTCTTATTAATATCAGCGTAGTTCTGGGGTTGCTGCCGACTAAAGGCATTCCGCTGCCGTTCATCTCCTACGGCGGGTCATCCCTGTTTGTCACGCTGGCCTGCGTAGGCGTCCTGTTGAACATCACCAAGCACGCTGATTGATTTCCAACGGCGCTCACGATTTCATTTATGGATGCGTTGGGCGGACGATCGCCGACCAGCAAGTTTAATACGGCCGGGATAGAGGAACGCTGCTGGTGTGTGCAGTGCTGAACTGACGAGCGAGACTTCATCGACTATAGTGCATGCATGCGAGCGATTCTTGCGGGGGGTGGGACCGGGGGACACGTAATCCCCGCTGTGGCAATCGCGCAAGAACTCCAAAAACACCATGGAGCGGAGGTGTTGTTTATCGGCACCCCGCGGGGCCTGGAAAACCGGCTGGTTCCCGCGGCGGGCTTTCCACTGCGGGTCATCCAAATCGGACGCCTTAACAGCGTAAGCCTGGGGACGAAAGTGCGGACATTGTCCGTACTGCCGCGCGCAATCTGGGATGCAGCCCAAATGATTTCTGATTTTCGGCCGGAAGTAGTAATCGGCGTTGGCGGATATGCTTCCGGGCCCGCCATGCTGGCGGCGGCATTGCGAAGGATTCCGACGCTGGTGTTCGAACCGAATTATGTGCCCGGCCTGGCGAACCGGATCATGGCGCCTGTGGCATCGGCGGCAGCGGTACAGTTCGCGGAAACTGGCCGGTATTTTCGACACTGCAAAGTAACCGGGGTTCCAGTACGCAGTGACTTCTTTCAAGTTTCGGAAGGCACAAATGGACGCGGCGGGAAACCCCCGACACTGCTGGTTTTTGGGGGAAGCCAGGGATCACACCTGATCAATCAAGCCGTGATCTCATCTGTGAGCCACTTGCAAGAAGCGATTCCCGGTCTTCAGATCATTCATCAGACCGGGGAGCGCGATTTTGCGGTTGCCCAAGAGTCGTACGCGAAAAATGGTGTCACCGTCGAGACTCACCGCTTCCTCGAAGATATGGCTGGATTTTTTGCCAGGGCGGACCTGGTGCTATGCCGTTCTGGCGCGAGCACCGTGGCGGAGTTGGCCGCTGCAGGGAAACCGGCAATTCTAGTCCCATTCTCCGGCGCGGCTGACGACCATCAGAAGCGCAATGCGGAAGCTCTGCGGTCGGCGGGGGCGGCTTTGATGCTCGAGGAACCAGATCTAAGGGAAGAAACTTTGGTGCCGATGGTCAGCGGGGTATTGCGGGACCATTTCCGGTTGCGAAGTATGGCAGAAGCGGCCAAGAAATTGTCGCGCCCCAACGCCGCGAAAGATATTGGAGAGATGGCCGCGAGCCTAGTACACCGGTCTCTGCGACGCAGCGGCGCTTGATCCGCCTCTAACAAATAAAATGGGCCGACGCCAAGAAGCGGTGACATTCCCTGGCATGCGGCCCACTTCGACCCTGAACTGGATCGGAGGTGATATCTCCATGCTAGACCCTGAAAGTTAGAAGTCAAGGGAAGTTTCCTGAATTGCTGCAAGGTTTTGGAAAGGGGTGCGTCCGGCTATAAAGATTTGCCTGGCTCAGGTTGACACTACAGCTCGTAAGATGTTAATTTCAATGGTTTAAGCCCTCTTTCGCTCGAGAACAAATCAATCTAATCCCGGCAACAGCAAAATGGAACAGACACTTAGACAGGTAGGCGAATTACTGCTTGGTTCCATACCCACCATCATTTTTCTGCTCATGGTTTATGGAATTTATACTTTTTTACTGTATCGACCGATGTCACGAGTGTTGGCGGAGCGCCGGCGGCGGACCGAAGGCGCAGTAGAGAAGGCGCATGCGGATATTGCGCAAGCTGAATCCAAGTCCGCGGAATATGAGTTACGTCTGCGAGAGGCAAGAGTGCAGGTTTTCAAGGGCCAGGAAGCGCGGCGGCAGCAGGCAGAGAGAGTGCGGGAGCAGGCAATTTCGGAGGCACGCGCCAAAGCGCAGGCAAAAATTGATCGGGCGCGCGCCACAATTGAAGATGATAAAGTTGCAGCGCGGGCGACGCTGCAATCCGAGGCTGGGGCGCTGTCGCAGGAGATAATTCGAGTTGTCCTCCAGCCCGCAAAGGAGCCGGCCCCTGCGGCCAGCTGATAAAAATGCATTTCACAGAGACTAGGCGCGGAGTTTTGCGGGTGCGGACCTCGGTTCCCGTTTGGGCGATTTACCTTTGCATAGTCGGGGGTTGCCTATTTTTGTCCGCAGCGAATGCGAAGTCCCAGGAGCCTTCCAATGAGAAATCTGCGTCGCAATCGCAGGAGCATCCGGGCAAGCATTATCGTGATCCCCGCTCGGCGCGTGCCGAACTGACCAAAGAAGAACGCGAGATTAAAGGCGAAGATCAGGAAAATCAACTCAACCATTCGGCGTCAGTCAAAAAAATCGCCGGGATAACGGGTCTTTCACTCGACCAGGCTTATTGGGTCAGCACTCTAATTAACTTCGCAGTAGTTTTTGGCCTGGTGGTGTGGGCAGCGAAGAAATATTTGCCGGGCGCACTAAAGGGGCGCACCGCCTTCATACAAAGGGCAATGGCAGATGCCCAGAAAGAAAGTGAGGAGGCCCAGCGGCGGCTTGCCCGGATTGAAGAACGGCTGTCAAAGTTGGACGCCGAAATTTTAAGCATGAAAGCGGCTGCAGAAAGGGACTCCGTGGCCGAAGAATCCAGATTGAAGGCTGCGGCGGCGGAAGAAACGCGAAAAATCGTGGAGTCGGCGGAGCAGGAGATAGAAGCGGCGTTGAAATCTGCCCGGCGGGATCTGACAACCTATACCGCCGATCTGGCGGTGTCGCTAGCAAGCCAGCGAATCAAGGTTGATATCGGCACCGATCGAGCGCTCGTAGCCCAGTTCGTAAACCGGCTTCCCGGCGACGCGGAAATATCACCGGGAAATGGCGGGAAATCCGGAACAACAAGAAATCAGCGATAGCGAGAATCACTTTCCGATATGGCTTCCTCAGTCACCACCACTTATGCCCGGGCTTTTGCCGATGTAGTTTTCGGCGCAGGTCTGGATGCGACCCAGACTTTGAGAGAGGCCAAGTCGATATCCGAGTTCGTTCTAGGCAGTAAAGAATTGCGTGAAGTTTGGGAGGCGCCTTCGATCACCGCCGAACAAAAACGCGCGGTGCTGGATGCAATCGTTGCCCGGGCCAAAATTTCCAAACCCGTCCGAAACTTCATTGCCGTGCTGATTGATCATCGCCGCATTCAGTTTCTGGAAGCGATTGTTACCGAGTTTGGGCATGAATTAAACCGCCGCTCGGGTTTTGTTGAGGCCGAAATTACCAGTGCACGCGAACTGGGTCCGAAGGAAAGACAGTCGCTGGAAGACCAGGTGGGTCAAATTACTGGAAGCAAAGTACGCGCCCGTTATTCCGAAGACGAATCCTTGCTTGGCGGCGCGGTAGTGCGAGTCGGGAGTACGGTTTACGATGGTTCGATCCAAGGCCAGCTGGAACGGTTGCGGGAGACGATCAGCACGCAATTTTAGACGCCGAGGAAGCGGGAAAGACAGATTTGGTGGTGGGAGGAAAACAGCTAACGGCTGACATATGGCACAAATAAGAGCAGATGAAATCACGCAGTTGATCCGGCAGCAAATCGAAAATTACGAGTCCAAAATTGCTGTCGATGAGGTTGGCACCGTCATCACGCTCGGCGATGGCATCGCGCGCGTTCACGGACTGGACAAAGTGATGTCCGGGGAACTGTTGTCATTTCCCCATGACCTCGCAGGCATCGCCATGAACCTCGAAGAAGATCAAGTGGGGGTGGTGCTGCTCGGAGACTACACAGAAATTAAAGAAGGCGATGAGGTCAAACGCACAGGGCGAATCATGAGTGTCCCGGTGGGTGAGGCTATGGTCGGGCGAGTGGTGAACGCTCTGGGCCAGCCAATCGACGACAAAGGTCCCATCAGCACGACAGAATTCATTCCTTTGGAACGCCTCGCGCCCGGGGTAATTGCGCGGCAACCGGTGCGTGAGCCGATGGCAACCGGGCTGAAGGCAATCGACAGCATGATTCCCATCGGTCGCGGTCAGCGTGAGCTGATTATTGGCGACCGCCAGACAGGGAAAACGGCCGTCGCGCTGGATACCATCATCAACAACAAGGGCAATGACCTTATTTGCATTTACAACGCGATTGGTCAGAAGCGGTCGTCCATTGCCCAGGTAGTGAAAATTCTCAGCGATGCGGGCGCAATGGATTACACGATTGTGGTGGCGGCGTCTGCTTCTGAGCCGGCGCCCATGCAGTACATCGCGCCGTATTCCGCGTGCGCGATGGGAGAGTATTTCCGCGACAACAAACGGCACGCGCTGGTGATTTACGACGATTTGTCGAAGCACGCTGCTTCCTACCGCGAGATTTCCTTGTTGCTGCGCCGTCCGCCGGGCCGCGAGGCGTACCCGGGAGATGTTTTCTATTTACATTCGCGGTTGCTGGAACGGGCCGCGAAACTCAGCGATAAAAATGGCGGCGGCTCTCTCACCGCACTTCCGATTATCGAAACTCAAGCCGGAGATGTGTCTGCCTACATCCCGACCAACGTGATCTCAATTACGGACGGTCAAATATTTCTGGAAACTGATTTGTTCAATAGCGGCGTACGGCCTGCCGTAAACGTTGGAATCTCGGTCAGCCGCGTGGGAGGCAGCGCACAGATTAAAGCGATGCGTCAGGTCGCGGGCAGCATGAAACTGGAACTGGCGCAGTACCGGGAACTCGCGGCCTTTTCGCAGTTCGGCAGCGATCTGGATAAAGCGACCCAGGCGCAGTTGAATCGCGGCCAGCGGCTGGTGGAAGTACTGAAGCAGAAACAATTTTCGCCACTGCCTTTCTCCAAGCAGATTTTGATCATCTTTGCCGGAACGAGTGGAGCGTTCGATGATCTTGCCGTTGATCAGGTGCGCGATTTTGAGGCGGAACTGTACAAGTTCGTGGACACATCCAATCCGGATTTGCTGCGGCAGATCATGGAAAAGAAAGTCCTGGATGACGATTTGAAGAGCCAGATGAAGCAGGTTATCAGCGAGACCAAGGAAGCATTCCTGGCGGAGCGGCGGTCCTCAATAGAGAATCAGCCTTCCGCGCAAAACTCGCCAAAGAAAGATGCGGCGAAACCAGGCCCAGACAGCTCCAAACAGGATGGGGCGAAAGCGGACGGTTCGAATCCAGGGCAAGAACAACAAAGTCAGCCGGCGCAGCAACCTAAGGCTTCAACAGATAACACCCAAAACCCGGAACGAGATCAGCAAAAAGGTCAGCAGAAAGAAGATCAGCAGAAGCAGCCGGCCACCGTAAAGTAGTCTTCGCCGCGACTGCTCCGCAACGACGAATTCCGCAACCTGGCAATACATGACCTGGTAATCCATGGCAAACATCCTCGACATCCGGCGGCGCATCCGCAGCGTGATCAACACGCGGCAGATCACTAAGGCAATGAAGATGGTGTCAGCCGCGAAGCTGCGGCGGGCGCAGGATAAAGCCTTGTCGGCTCGCCCCTATGCCCGGATGCTGGCCAATGTATTGAACTCGCTGGTCTCCCGGGTAGAAATTTACGATCCGGTAACCGGCGAGCCGAAACATCCTTTGCTGGCGCAGCGTCCTGAGCAAAACATTTTGCTGCTTGTGGTGACCGGGGACAAAGGGTTAGCCGGCGCATTCAGCGCGAATATTCTTAAGGCGGCTGTGCGTTTCTTGCAGAGTAAACCGGGGAAGAACATCGAAATGGAAGCTATCGGTCGCAAGGGGCGCGACTTCCTCAGGCGACGGTACCCAGCGCGTATCCCCATTGGAGGGGAGAGAGCGGAGGATAGCGTCCCGAAAACTGAATCCGAAGTCGCGGGAATTTTTCTGGTGGGCGAGCAAGTCGGAGTCTTGAATAAGCTGGAGTACTCCATGGCCGCGGATTTGGCTGCGCGCGTGATCGAGCGCTACACCCGCGAGGAAATTGACGCAGTTTACCTGGTCTATAACGAATTCAAGTCGGTGATATCGCAGCGGCTGGTGGTCGAGCGGATTCTACCCATTGAACAAATCGGGGTCGAGAATGTTCAACAAGCAGAAGGGATGACGCTGGAGCAGAAGGAACGTGCAATCGAGGCGGCAAAGGGGACCGGCGTCGGGCTTCGCCCGAAAGAAACGAAGGAGATTGATGCGGCGGCAGAAAAATTTGCCACAGCTCCGGTTGACTATATTTACGAGCAGGCTCCGGAAGAGTTGTTCCGGTCACTGCTGCCCAAGTACGTCGCCATACAGATTTTCCATGCGTTTCAGGAGTCAGTAGCCGCCGAACACGCGGCGCGGATGACCGCGATGGATGCAGCCACCAATAACGCTACCGACATGATTGATTCGCTGACCTTGGCCATGAACCGTGCGCGGCAGGCGAAGATTACCAAGGAAATCATCGAGATCGTAAGTGGAGCAGCCGCGGCGCAATAACCGCGCTGTTCTTCTAAAGCCAAGGTTCGAGGTTATATGCCCAACAACGTAGGACATGTAGTACAGATCACAGGCCCGGCGGTGGACGTTCAATTCTCCGAAGCCACCATGCCTCCTATCTATGAAGCGCTGCGCGTGGTGAGTGATGGCTTCACCGTCCCCGCGCCCATCAATGTGATCCTCGAGGTGCAGCAGCATCTGGGCGAAGGCCGCGTGCGCTGCATCGCTATGGAAGCCACTGAGGGTATGGTCCGCGGCATGAAGGCTATCGACGAAGGCGGCCCAATCTCAGTGCCCGTCGGCCGCGGCACATTAGGGCGCGTGATGAACGTAATCGGCGAGCCCGTGGATAACCTGGGGCCCGTTCAACATAAGGAAAGGCTTCCCATTCATCGTCCGGCGCCGCTGTTTGAGGACCAGGCTACTAGTGCGGAAATGTTTGAAACCGGGGTGAAGGTCGTTGACCTGATCCAGCCATTTTTGAAAGGCGGAAAGATTGGCCTGTTTGGCGGAGCCGGAGTGGGTAAGACGGTCTTCATTCAGGAGCTTATTAATAACGTCGCCAAACAGCATGGAGGATTTTCAGTCTTCGCCGGCGTCGGAGAGCGTACCCGTGAAGGCAATGATTTGTGGCTGGAAATGACTGAATCCGGCGTCATCAAGCCGGGCAATCCTGACTTATCAAAAGCAGCTTTGATCTATGGGCAGATGACGGAACCGCCCGGAGCGCGCCTGCGCGTTGCGCTGACCGGACTGACTGTAGCTGAATATTTCCGTGATGAAGAAGGCGCGGACACGCTTTTGTTCATTGACAACATCTTCCGGTTTACCCAGGCAGGATCCGAAGTTTCGGCGCTGCTGGGACGCATGCCCAGCGCAGTCGGATATCAGCCCAACCTTGCGACTGAGATGGGCGAATTGCAGGAGCGCATCACCTCCACGAAAAAGGGCTCCGTGACTTCCGTGCAGGCAATTTATGTGCCCGCCGACGACCTTACCGATCCCGCGCCGGCCACGACGTTCGCTCACCTGGACGCGACTACCGTGCTTTCGCGCGCGCTGACAGAGATTGGAATTTATCCCGCAGTGGATCCGCTGGCCTCGACCTCGCGCATCCTCGATGCCCGGATTGTTGGCCAGGAACATTACGATGTCGCGCAGGGAGTGAAGAGGACTCTGCAAACCTACAAAGATCTTCAGGATATTATTGCGATTCTTGGCATCGACGAATTAAGCGAAGATCAAAAAGTTTCGGTCGCGCGTGCCCGCAAAATCCAGAAATTTCTTTCGCAACCGTTTTTTGTGGCCGAGCAATTCACCGGCTCCCCCGGACGGTACGTCAAGATCGCCGATACCGTAAAAGGCTTCCGCGAGATCAATGAAGGAAAATACGATGACGTGCCGGAACAGGCGTTTTACATGAAGGGCACGATCGAGGAAGTGCTTGAATCCGCTGAGAAACTGAAAGCCACAGCGTAGGCGCAGAATGCCCGACACATTCGAACTCGAAATCGTGACGCCGGAAAAAATGGTGGTGCGCGATTCCGCTGAGGAAATGCAGATACCCGGCAGGAACGGGTATCTCGGCATTCTTCCGGGACACGCTCCGCTGATCACGGAGTTGTCGGTAGGTGTCATCAGTTATCGCAAAAGCGGCGTCACGCACCGGTTCGCAGTCGCCTGGGGATTTGCGGAAGTGCTTCCGGGAAAGGTGACTGTGCTTGCGGAGCAGGCGCAGGAGGCGGGAGAGATCAACGTTGCTCAAGCCCAGCAGGAAAAGCAACAGGCGCAGGAGCTGTTTGCCAGCGGCAAGACCGAAGACGATTTCACTCGTGCCGAAGCGGAGTTGCACGTCGCAGAAACGCGATTGGAAGTGGCTGGCAAGAGCGGTTAGATAACCGAACGAAGCTGTGCTGTCCGGTCGGGCTGCGTGATCGATTCCGGACATTGACGTCGCCTCATCAACCCGAAAACAACAAAGCGGCGAGTTTCCCTTGGGCTAATCAGGCAATCGCTGATAGCGCACTCCGCATCCAAACAATTCGCTATCATTATCAAAACGGAGGGGGCCATGGCGAAACGAGGTAACGAGGCGCGGATGGATGAAATCGGGCGGGATCCGGGGCAGGTGGGAGCTGACAGCGCCGGGCAGTCCGGCGACACGCAGGGATTGTCGGATATCGAAGATGCTGCCGACGTAAGCGTGGACGAATTGGTCGAGTCGGATCAGGCGCTGGAAGCCGGATTTGTCGATGGCGTCGAGGACGCTGCGAATCATCCCGAAAGGCCGGTGCACACTCATGTGGAGTATCGCCGCCCGGAAGATGTTCCACCCAAGCGCGGGTCGGAGTAAGAACAACATAGCGATAGTAGTTTTGCACCCTCTCAAATGCGCACAGAAAAGCTGGGAGTGTCTATCCCAACCCGCGTGATATTCTAAAGACACCAGCTGCGTACCGTGTTGGCGGAATTTCCCCGCAGTTTTCACGAAAATCATGCTTTCAGTGTCCAATGTTTCAATGCGCTACGGCGCCAAGAATCTGTTTGAGGACGCATCGACCGCATTCACTGCCGGCAACCGCTACGGCCTGACAGGGCCTAACGGTGCGGGTAAATCCACCTTCATGCGCGTTTTATCCGGCGAGCTGGAGCCGCAGAAAGGCTCCATCGTTCGTCCCCGAAAGCTCGGCGTTCTGCGACAGGATCAATTCGCATTTGACGCCTACACCGTGATCGATACGGTGATGATGGGGAACAAGCGGCTGTGGGAGGCGCTGGAGAAGCGGAACAAAATTTACGAACACGCGCAAATAACCGACGAGGACGGAATACAACTCGCCGAACTGGAAGGAGTCGTTGGCGAGGAAGACGGCTATACCGCCGAGAGCGATGCGGCGCTCTTGTTGCAAGGGCTCGACATCCCCGACGAACTACACCAGCGCACCATGGGCGAATTGCAGGGTGGACAGAAAGTCCGGGTGCTTCTGGCGCAGGCTCTGTTCGGGCATCCACAGGCGCTGCTGCTGGACGAACCTACCAATCACCTGGACTTGGACTCCATTCATTGGTTGCAGGAATTTCTGATCCATTTCGACGGAACGGTGGTCGTGATCTCGCATGACCGGCATTTTTTAAACAGCGTATGCACTCACATTGCCGACATCGACTACGAAACCATTATCACTTACACCGGAAACTATGACGATATGGTCGCTGCCAAGGCCCAGGTGCGCTCGCAAGTTGAGTCGCAAAATGCGCAGCGGGAAAAAAAGATTGCGCAGTTGAATGACTTTATTGCCCGGTTTTCTGCTGGAACGCGGTCCAGCCAGGTGCAATCCCGGAAAAAAGAAGTCGAGCGACTGCAACTCACTGAGCTGGCCCGGTCGAATATCCAGCGGCCCTTTATTAAATTTGAGTTAAAGCGGCCATCCGGGAAGCATGTTCTGGAAATAGAAGCTGTGAGCAAGTCTTACGGGAAACACCACGTCATTCGCAGTTTCACTGCCAGTGTGGCGCGGGGAGAAAAAATCGCGCTGCTCGGACGCAACGGCGCGGGCAAAACCACGCTATTGAATGCTTTGCTGGAGAATTCTCCGAACATTCCGGAGTCCGAGCTGCGCAAGACCAGCGGCTATGACGGAAAATTTCTGAGCAGCGGAAATGTGATTTGGGGCCACGAGGCCGCCGTCGGATATTTTGCCCAGGACCATCGCCGGCTGATCGATGCCGGCACCACCGTGCTTGAGTGGCTGCATCAGTGGGACCCATCCGCCTCGAATGAAGAAATCCGCGGACTGCTTGGCCAGATGTTGTTCGCCCGCGAAGAAGCAGATAAATCGACCGATGTGCTTTCTGGCGGGGAAGCGGCGCGTCTGATTTTCTGCAAATTGATGTTGCAGAAGCCGAACTTTTTGGTCCTTGATGAGCCCACAAACCACCTGGACTTGGAATCTATCAACGCATTAAGCATCGCGCTGCAGCGCTATGCGGGAACCGTGATTCTGGTCACGCACGATCAGGACCTGATCGATGCGGTCGCTACCCGCATCTGGCACCTGGAAAATCATCACCTAACCGACTTTAAAGGCGCCTACGAAGAATTTCAATCGGTCACCGCTTAAGACGGGGTGGCTTAGCCGGCGATCCCGCCCCATATGTTTGAACTAGTGCGAGGTGCCGGAAGTCGCAGCTTTGTGATCAAGATCAATGGCGAAAAGATCTTTAAGCAGCACCGCGCTAATCTGGCGATCGATTTTAATTCCCTCAGTTTGGTCGGTATTTGTCATAACCGCGACCACCAGCTTCCTGACCGGAAAAATCGTTAGACTGCAACTCGCCCCTGCCTGGCCACCAGTGTGGCCGGCGATGTCTTCCCCTTCAAGCTTTCCAACATGCCAGCCGAGTCCGACCTCTGTTGCCCGTCCATCGCGGAGTTTCTGAGCGGTCCACATGAGTTTCAGGGTGTCCGCTTTAAGCAGCTTGCCTGCTAGCAGTGCATCCGCAAGCGCGGTCAGGTCTGCCGGAGTGGAGACATAGCCGCCACCCGGGATCTTGTAGCTGCTGTCCATGAGGCCGGCATTGATGATTTGCCCGTTCCGAATGGAATATCCGCGGGCGCGGTGAGGGACGATTTCGAAAACATCATCCACCACGGTGTGGGTCATATGGCTGGGAATGAAAACCAGCTGCTGCATGAGCTCAGGATAAGGTTTCCCGGTTACACCCTCCAACACGCATCCCACGACAGAAAACCCGTAGGTGGAATATTGATATTTCGTTCCTGGCTCAAACAGCAGTGGATCATTGCCGAAAATGACGAAGCCATCGGAAAGCTTCGCGAAATGCCTGGTGTTATCAGTCCCTACTTCGTCAGCACTGTAGTGGCGGATGCCGGAGAGGTGTCCCATCAACTGACGGGTGGTGATCGGCCAGGGCTTCTGCGGAAACGCGGGACAATACCTCTGGACCGGAGCGTCGAGATCGAGTTTCCCCTGCTCCACCAGCCGCATGGCAGCAACTGCAGTCATCGCCTTGGCAATGGAGGCGGTACGGAATAGCGTTTCCGGCGTGGCCGGAACATCATTCTCGATGTCAGCTCGCCCAAAACTTTTCTGATACTGAATCTGGCCGTTCAAAGCAATGGCAACCGAAACCGCCGGGATTTTATCCTCCTTCATCGCCTTGTCAACGATTGCATCGAGATGCTGCGCGGTTGCAGGTTGAATTTGCGCGGGGAGGAGTTGGGCGGTAAGTAAAACTGAGCTAAGAAAAACCGCGATAAGCAAGCACCGACCGATGTGCCGACTCTTTCGCGGGCCGGATAAGTGGTGCGACCGCGTGCCCTTAGAAAATGAGTGGAATTGCATGGATCCCCTCCCGTTGAAATGCCTTCAACTTTAACCTAACTGCAGATTTCCGGCATTCGCGCGCGCAATAACTTCCAAAGCCGTGCATGCAGACGTAATCGCGTAAATTGATGCTGAGAGTCGCACGGGGAGTCGGGGAGTGGCAGGGAGTCGATTAACGTCAAAGTGGTGCCGCGGAAAGCTGAACGGACACCCTCAGGAAGGCGACAAAGCTGCCCAGCCTGGAAACGATGAGGCGACAGCAAGGGGTGAAAGATTGAAGAACGGCAAGACCGCCCTACTGTCGACTAGACTGCAAGTCCTCTATTTAATCGAGTGTTGAGGAACGGCATAGGAAGCGTTCTTTGACACGTCGAAAAGCCGCTGATAGCATCAGTAATCTAATCACCGGCGAAAATTTCTTGCCGTGTCCCCGTCGTCTAGCCTGGCCTAGGACATCGCCCTTTCACGGCGGTAACACGGGTTCAAATCCCGTCGGGGACGCCAAATCTTTTCAAAGAGTTGAAAGGGTTTCAACTTGAGGCGGCATCAATCTGGTGACGCCGTGGTGACGCGGAAGGCATAAAAAGAGCTTGCGCTGGATCATGATTTCCTGGGCGCGAATCGTCGTAACCCAGCGGCAGTTGGAAAGCTGAATCGAGCCTATTTACTGCCTCAGCCAAGAACGCGGGAGAAAGGTGCTGGTATCTAGCGGCCATACGCAAGTCTTTGTGCCCTAGCAACTGGGCGACGGTGTGAATGTCCGCCCCTTGCATGCGCAGCCAACTGGCTGCCGTGTGGCGCAGATCGTGAAAGCGGAAATCCAGCACGTTCCGGGTGCGACACAGGCGGACGAAGGCGACGCTCACCTGCCCGGGCGTGATCCCGTCGAAAACCGGATCCGTCGCATTCCTGCGGTTTAAGGCGGCACTACTGAGCGTAGCGGCGGCTGATCGGTTTAGATACACGATCCGTCCGTCGCCGTTCTTGGTTTGCGGTAACAGAATGCGGCCGTTCAATAGGTCTACGTCCAGCCAGCGCAAACCGAGTACCTCCGACCGGCGCATGCCAGTAGAAACTGCAAGAATTACGATCGGACGCAGC
>JAFAWN010000433.1 GCA_019241735.1 Terriglobales bacterium | reverse complement strand
AGCCATGGTGTAGAACACGTGTGCAACCTGCTGCATAAGGAAGAATCGGGCTCGTTGATAGTCGCTTGGTGGCTGTCCAAAATACTCCTGAAGAAAAAGCGTCTCCTCTGCGTCGTTAGTGACGACAAGATTCGCAACGACAGCGAGGTCGGCATACCGATCGTTCAGGAACGCAGCCTCCCAGTCCACCAACCATACGCGCTCGCCGTCGAAGAGAACATTATCCGGTTTGAACAGGTCGTTGTGGCTCGACACCATGTCAGGATCGTGCCGTGGGTAAACGGCAGCCAGTTGCTCATACAGGGCGAAAAATTTCTCGCTTTCGCTTTCGGGTAGAATCTTCGCCCCCCGAACCCTCTGAAGTAATCCATCGAGCGCAGGCCCTTCATTTAGCAAGAAGGTGCATGAAGTGTTGAGGTGATGCAATCGTGGGGGAAACGCCGGTAAGTCATGCAGTCGTCGCAGCGCACGGGGCATCCGAACGAGTGCATCCGTTAAGGAAAAGGGCGCAGCTTCCACAAAATCAGTAATGCAAATTCGATCTTCGATGCTGGCGTATAGGACACGCGGCGCAAGGCCTGCTTCAGCCGCTGCCTTCATACATGCAAAATGGCAAGTAGGATCGGCTACTCGTTTGATGATGCGCAATAGGAAAGGAGATCCCTGCACTACGATACGGAAGACGAGGTCCGATACCTGGCTTCTGGTCAGCTTAAATATGTCCTGGAACGCGGTTACACCAAAAGCTTCGCGCAGCCCCCGGCTCACTGCCGCGCTGTTCTCTTGCGGAATCATGGAGTGCTTTTGATTGTTCCGATTGAGGTCGTCTCGCCCTGCTCTGCTTTGGGCCCCAGCACGTCCCGCATAATAGTTGCGAGTTCCCGGAGCGCCTGCGCCCCGTCGCCGTAATAGGTCGAGCCGTGCATGACGGCAAGCGTCTTTGGCTCATATCCCGCTAGCGTTTCGAGCACCCGGCCGGTGTGGTGCGTGTATGGCACGTAGTTAGCAAACGGGCCGGCTTCCGTTTGTATCAGTGCGTCTTTGCAGCGCTCCATTATGCTGTCCTCAGTTGTTGGTTCGTTGCAACCCCATTGATGAAACAAATCGGAGCAGAACAATGTTCGTTCCGATTCCTCAAAGAGAACCCCGGCGTCCCACCCGTGTGGCACATGTGGTGTCGGAATGAAGCGGAAACGGTACCGGCCAGTCGATAAGACGTCCTCCCGCGTCAAAACTCGCGAGGGTCGAATGGAGAAGTCATTCACGCTGACCAGGGCGCCTACCAGTCCGCACACCGGTTGCGCCTCGGGCGCAGCGTCCAGCCAGTTGTTTAGAGCGCCACACTCATCCGATTCGAAATGGCTGAATGCAATGTGCCTGATTTTAGATACATCGATCAATCGCGAAATCTCCTCATGTAAGGCAGGAAACATCCCGCGTAGTCCCGCGTGGAAGAGTAACGGTTCGTCATCTCTTACCAGAAAATGACTGAACTCCAGATTGATCTCGGGAACGAATAGGGAAATGCGGTACACATCTTGTGAAATTTCTGTGGTCCTCACGGTCATAGGCCTGATTATAGGGGCGGCGCTCCACGGCCGCCGCGATGACAGAGGATCAATTAAAGTGCATCGTACGACCCGTTCCGAAGCACTAATGTCCACGGATCGGGAAACCGCCTTAGCCGAAGCGGAAAAATAATCAGTCTCCCGAGGCGCTGAGGGATCAGTCTTGTCATCCAAGATTTTGCTCGGGATTGTTCTCGATTTAACAGCAGGTAGGGAAAGACTACTCGGTTCGACTGGTAGGCGACAGATCGAAAGAATGATACCGGCATTGCAGGAGAGGAATTCCAGATGAATTTGATACCCAACAAGCTAAAGGAGCCTCTCGTACCCCTCCTAAGTCTCCTTCTGGTCGTCACTACGATACCTGAGGGTGGAGCTTCGTTGCAGGCCCAGACACCGCAAGGCGCCTCTTCCTACCAGGGACAAGGCGCGCCGTTGACGCCTGCCGAGTTACAAAACCTGGTCTCGCCCATCGCGCTCTATCCCGACGCATTAGTGGCGCAGATTCTTAGCGGGGCAACGTTTCCCGATCAGGTAGCAGCTGCTAGTCAGTGGATGCAGCAGAACCAGAACCTTACTGGCAATACCCTGATGAGCGCTGTGAATCAGCAGCCCTGGGACCCAAGCGTCAAGGCGCTCTGCCAATTTCCATCTATTCTCGGCAACATGTCCCAGAACCTCTCATGGACATCCGCCTTGGGTGAGGCGCACTCGACCCAGCAGGCCGATGTCATGACCGCAATTCAGACGTTACGCGCGCAAGCCTACGCAGCAGGCAACTTAAAGTCCGGATCGCAGATCACCGTCGTCCAGCAGTCGCCGCAAACAATCGTCATCCAGCCGGCTAATCCCCAAGTCGTTTATGTTCCCGCCTATAATCCGACAGTCGTTTACGGAACGCCTTATTATCCGCCGGGGTACAGCACCGCTGCCTTGGTAACAACCCGCGTGCTTTCCTTCGGCGCGGGAATTGCCGTCGGAGCAATGATGAGCGGCGGCTGTTGCGGTTGGGGATGGAGCAGTTGGAATTGTAATTGGTCCGGCGGAGGTGTTTATTATCACGGCGGTGCATATTACGGGAACACCGCGTGGCACGGGGGATATTACGGCTCCAGTGGCGCCGCTTACGGACCGAACGGGAGCGCGCACTATGGCGCCGGATACAACCCGTCCACAGGGACGTATGCACGCGGCGGATCGGTGCAGACCCCTTACGGGTCAGCAGCTGCCGGACAAGCGTACAATCCGCGCACGGGAACTTATGCGCAAGGCGGGACGGTGCAGAACGCATACGGGAAGACAAGTTCCGCCCAAGCGTACAACCCGAATACAGGAGCCTACGGCGCCACCCACCAGAATTCCAACGCCTACGGAAACTCGGGAAGTTCCACCTTTTCAAAAAACGGTCAGACAGTTGACACCCAGCATTATTCAAATGCAAATGGCAGTGTGGGCACGGCCGAGAGCTCAAACGGCAACAAGTATGCGACGGCAAATGGCAACGCCTACAAGAACACGGGAAGCGGCTGGCAGAAAGAGAGTAACGGAAGCTGGAACAATGTCCAGAAGCCTTCGTACAACTCTGACTCTGCACACGGCTGGGGCAGCGGCTCAAGCTCGGAATCGCACAGCGGTGGATCATCAGCCTTTAGCGGGTTCAACCACTCGGGCAGTGAGAGCGGCGGCGGCGGATGGGATTCGCGTGCAGAGAGTTCGCGCGGTTGGGCCAGCCGTGGCGGCGGTGGCGGCTGGGGTGGCAGAGGCGGCGGCGGCTTCCGTCGTTGAAGTGCGGCCGAATCGGAACCACGCGCCCGGAGCTTGGGAGGAAAAACGATGTTCGA
>JAFAWN010000331.1 GCA_019241735.1 Terriglobales bacterium | reverse complement strand
ACTCTTCATAACAAATTAAAGGAGTACGGAAGCGCAATGAATGCCACTCCTGGCAATTACGAAGGCAGCACGGGGCCCGCGGAGTAAGGGGTCTTCTCTTTTCGCAGCTAGAAAATGCTTCGCAGAACCAAAATCGTGCTGGCCATCACCTTTATGGTGGCTGTGGTGGTGGCGGCATTCTCCTACGTTTATATTTCGCGCCTCTTGAGCCTGCGGGTGACGACAGCTCGGGAGACCGCCGGCAACCTGACATCCCAACTGGCATACATGGCGATCAATGCTGCTCCGGATTTGACCAGCACGCGCGTAAACACCAACAATCCGGCCGCGGTCAGGCGCGCGCTGGCCTATTACCTGGGGACCGATCGTGACTTGAACGGCATGCTGGAATCGGTTGTCGGTAACTGGCCGACAATTTACGACGCGGCGATCGTGGACTCCGAAGGTAAAGCCATCCTTCACACGAATCCAGCGTTGGTGGGGAAGAAAATTGCCGACCGCCCCAACTTTCAAACGGTGCAGGACGCGACTTTTCGGCGTCAGTTGCGGATGGTGTACCACGCTCCCACAGTTTACGACGTGCGTACTCCGCTGCTGCTGAATGGAAAGCCCTTCGGCAGTATTCGCGTAGGCGTCTCGACGGTGTTCCTGAAAAACGAACTCACGCCCTGGTTGCGGCATGCGGTCATTCTCTCCGGCAGCGCGGTTTTGCTATCTCTAATCATTGCCGCTGCCCTGTCGCGGTTCGCGCTGGGACCTTTGAAGCAGCTTAGCCTCAGCCTGGATAATGTCACTGCCGGTGAATCGGACACCATCGCCGAGGAAGATGCCGGGCACGATGAGTATGGCCTGGTAAGTCTGAAGATTGCCCACTTGGGACGGCAGATGCGGGACGCCAAGGAAATCTTCTCCGCCTTGAAGGACAACGTAGACCAGATCATGGCCAACCTTCAGGATGGCTTAATGTTGTTCACTCGTGATTCGCGGGTTGTGCTGGTCAGCGCTTCGGTGGAAAAATTCCTGGGACGTCCCCGCCGGGAATTGCTCGGCAGGACTGCTGCAGAGATTCTGTCGTGGGAATCGCCGCTGGGCGCGCTCCTCCTCAACGCTTTTCAGTTACAGCAGGCAGTCGAGCTCCGGGAAGTTGATTTGCCCAATGGAAAACGGGTCCAGGTTGCACTGGATTTCATACAGGAAAGAGGTACACCCATCGGCGCGCTGCTCACCATGCGCGACGCCGATACCGCGCGGCGAATCGAGGACGAGATTGAGATGTCGCGGCGGCTTTCGGCCAGCGGCCGGCTGACCCGGGGCGTGGCCCACGAGGTCAAGAATCCTATCAATGCAATCGTGCTTCATCTTCAGCTGCTGCAGAGTAAGTTGCAGCAGACCGATCCCGCCACGCGCCGCCATATTGAAATTATTGACAGCGAAATCCACCGCCTGGATCGGGTAGTGCAGATTCTCGTCGACTTCACCCGTCCGCGTGACTTGCACCTGGATGAAGTTAATCTTTGCCGGTTGATTGAGGATGTCGCGTCTCTCGCCGCTCCCGACGCCGCGCAGCACGGCGTCAAAATTACCAGCGATGTGCCACCGGAGCCGCTATGGGTGAAGGTGGATGCGGATTTCGTCCGGCAGGCATTCCTGAATGTTGTTCTGAATGGGGTGCAAGCGATGCCAGACGGCGGAACTCTGGCGATTTCGGTGCGGCGCGATGACGATACAGTCTTGACTGAGATCCGGGACCAGGGCACCGGCATTCCTGCGGATGTTCAGGAGAAAATTTTTGAACTCTATTTCACCACTAAGAAAGATGGCAGCGGAATCGGACTGGCCCAGACTTATCAGATTCTCCAATGGCACTACGGCTCGGTAGATTTCGAGTCAGTGGCCGGTCAGGGAACAACCTTCCGGCTGCGCCTGCCGATGGCTGAGGCACGTTCTGAAGCTTTACAGGAGGTCAATCAGGCGGACTTGGTGTAGAGTGCAACTGCACCGCGTATTGCAGCTCTGACAGTGCGAATGACAACCAATGCCAGCTCCAATAATTTTCGTGCTGTGCGCGCTGCTTATGGCCGGAAATAGAGGTCAGGGGGCGTCTCCGCCACCTTCGTTAGGCACGCCGGCTGGAATCTCGCAACAGTCGCCCAGTCCAGCACCACCACCCCATTCCGCTTCCAACACGGAAACCGCTGCACCTGCTCCGAAACCCAAAAAACGTCGGCGCAAGCACAAACACGTAACTCCGCCAACTGATGCCCCGGAAAAAGTTGTAATCAATAACGGCAGCACTACCGAGCCCAGGGTGCAACTTTCTCCCAGCCTGAGCACAGAACAACAGTCGCAGAAACGTCAGATTACCGAGCAGTTGCTCTCTACTACGGATGAGAACTTAAAGAAAATCTCGGAACGGCAACTCAGTGCCACCCAGCAGGACACCGTAAGCCAGATCCATCAATACGTCGAACAGTCGAAAGCTGCTGCGGCTGCGGGCGACCTGGAGCGTTCCCACACTCTCGCCTTCAAGGCGCACTTGTTGTCGGATGAGTTGCTGAAGCACCACTAAGATACGGACCGGCCAAATGGCGAGACGATGGCAGATGCTGTAGTCTGTGCCGGTGCGCGGCGAGGACAGAGCGAAAACGGACAAGAACACCCCAGCGCCGGAGGGCGAAAGCCGGCACCGAGATCTGCTCATCATCGTACTCGTAGCTTTGTTGCTGCGATTGGCCGTAATCACGGTCGGGCATACTTACCGGATTACCCCCCGTCGCGATCATTTTCAGTTTGGCTGGGAAATGGGACGCCTTGCCCGGTCCATAGCCACCGGCCGGAGCTTTAGCTCCCCCACCGACCTGGATAGTGGACCGAGTGCCTGGGCGGCTCCGGTCTATCCGTATATCCTCGGCGGAATCTTCCGGTTGTTCGGGGTTTATAGCGCAGCTTCAGCCTGGGTTATTTTGACCTTCAACGGTATTTTCGCTGCGCTCACTTCCCTCACCCTCTACGGCATCGGCGCGCGAGTTTATGGAATGGACGTCGCCCGCCGCGCAGCCTGGACATGGGCGGTTTTTCCCTACGAGCTTTATTGGCCGACGCGAGTAGTCTGGGAAACCAGTCTGTCCACATTCCTGCTGAGTCTCGTGCTATGGCTGACCCTGCGCATGCGGGACCGCACACCGCGACGCCGTGACTGGATCTTCTATGGTTTTCTTTGGGGCGTGATCGCTCTAACCAACACCGCACTTGTCTCCATGCTCCCGTTCTTTCTCCTTTGGATGCTATATGGAGCGGGAAATCGTCGCGGGCAATTTCGTGACGCTGCGCTGTGCCTTCTTGCCGCAGCTTTGGTAGTTACCCCATGGATGATCCGCAATTACGCCGTATTCGGCCGATTGCTACTGATTAGAGACAACCTCCCGCTCGAATTGCACATGGCAAACAATGAGCGCTCTGATGGTCTTTGGACCCGCATGGAGCATCCAGGAAATGATCCGGCCGCGATGCAAGAATTTCGCCGGCTAGGAGAGATGGGCTTCATGGACCAAAAGGCGGGC
This sequence comes from Terriglobales bacterium, assembly GCA_019241735.1. Taxonomy (GTDB): domain Bacteria; phylum Acidobacteriota; class Terriglobia; order Terriglobales; family Acidobacteriaceae; genus JAFAWN01. The sequence goes on along the minus strand of JAFAWN010000331.1, from coordinate 1,847 downwards.
GAGGTGCGGCAATTTATCCTCGATAACCCGCGCAAGTTCGCGTGGTTTACGCTGGAACGCACATTCTATTTCTGGGCGGCCCCGCCGCAGGCCACCATCATGGGCGGATACGATCTGATTATCGCCCGCCATACTGGCTTTCTACTGGCGGCTGCGCTGGCTTGGGGTGGGCTGGTCATTACTATCCGACATCGTAAGCATGCAGCGTTCCTGCTCGCCAGCCTGATGTTCTTTTATCCTCTTCCTTATTACATGGTGAACCCGTTTCCCCGGTATAAAGCTCCTATCGAGCCGGAAATGATCCTGCTAATTGTTTATCTATTTTGGGAGGCGAGAAAGGTAAGGCTGCAATGGCGGCTTTGGGACGCTTAGGGCGCGCCTCCCGTGGAAATGGCATCGTGACAATGCGGAGCCTGTGTTCTTGTGTTCGTGTTCTTGTGTTCGTGTTCTGATATTCTTTGCGACTGATTCCGAGGGAGCGAGTTCATGGCATTAAGCCTTGAAGGCCGGGTTGCAGTTGTGTTCGGGGTGGCGAACAAGCGCAGCATCGCGTGGTCGATTGCGCAAGGATTGCACGAGGCAGGCGCAAAGCTCGCAGTGACGTATCAAAACGAGCGGATGGAGCTTGAGGCGAAGGATCTGATTCTCTCCCTGCCGGGGGCGGAAGCTTTCCAGTGCGATGTTTCCGACGATGCGGCGATCGGCCGCCTGTTCGCAGATTTAAAAGCACGCTACGGGAAACTCCACGTACTAGTGCACAGCGTGGCGTACGCTCCGGCTGAGGAACTCAAAGGAGACTTCATCGACACTTCGCGCGAAGGCTTTCGTGTCGCTCACGACGTCAGCGTGTATTCGCTAATCGCGCTGTCGCGGGCGGCTGCCCCGCTGATGGAAGATGGCGGCAGCATCATCACCATGACCTATTTCGGCGCGGAGAAAGTGGTCCCCCACTATAACGTGATGGCAGTGGCTAAGGCGGCTTTGGAATGTACGGTTCGCTATCTCGCGTACGACCTCGGCAAAAAGAAGATCAGGGTCAATGCGATCTCCGCGGGGCCGATCAAGACTCTAGCCGCGCGCGGCATATCGGGACTCGGGGACATGATGAAGACCCATGCGGAGCGCGCACCCCTGGGCCGTAATGTTGAGGTGAGCGAAGTCGGGGGCACCGGCGTGTTTCTGGCGTCGGATGCCAGCTCCGGCATAACCGGAGAAGTCATCTACGTGGACTGCGGCTACAACATCATGGGCTTCTAGGCGGATTTCTACGAATGTTTCTTTCGCATTTTCCGGCGAATGTCCGGCCAAAATTCTTTTACGACAATTGTTAAAGTATCGTACCCGACCTGGCTCCCCCACACGCTCGCGGTATTCGATAGAGTTCGGTCGGCTCTGGGATGATAGCTGTAGGTGGAGATCGTCGCAGACATCGCACTGCCCAATACTTCAGAAACATTGAACTGCTGATGGCCGGAATCGGTGCGCGTGATGAAAGTGCGGCTCACCGAGTAACCGGCGCGATGCCAGAATCCTCCCTTTCCCAGTTGGTAGTAGCGAGGATCCTGCCGGAAGATTGACGGCAGAATAGCACCGGTCATAAAGTTTTCTATCGTTCCATCGGCGAATGCCGCGCCATAGCGCTTGCCGTAGCCCTCCCATCCCTGGCCATATCCGGGCTCGCTGTTTTGCGCCTGGCTTATTGCCGCCAGAAACCCGTACCAGGGGTACTCCACGTAATCGAATGAAGCCCGCAGCACCACCGCAAATTTCTGCTTGCTGGTTAGAGGCGGCACGTCGTTAGTGTCAACCGTAAGGAAATTCGGAAGCGCAAAAAACAGCCGGTCGTT
>JAFAWN010000330.1 GCA_019241735.1 Terriglobales bacterium | reverse complement strand
ATGATGACCGGTTCAATTAAGGAAAGAATCGCGGTCATGCGGGTGGCAACGTCTTCTTCGTAAAACTCTGCGACGCTGCTCAGCATTTGCGGCAGCGCGCCGGTCGATTCGCCGACTTCCATCATGTCCACGGCCAATTCGGGAATTAGCCCTGTTTTAGCCAGCGAGGAGGAGAGCGGCTTGCCTTCCCGCACCAGCAGCGCAGCATTGTCGAGAAGCCTTTTTAACAGCAGGCTCCCCAACGAGCGGCCGGCGGTTTCCATCGCCTGCACCAGCGGAATACCGCCCACCAGCAAGGTTCCGAGCACCCGCGACAACTGCGCCACCTGGTACTTGGTCCAGACTTCGCCCAACAGCGGCAGGCTCATCTTGACGCGATCCAGCCTTTCCTGGGAAGAGGGCCGTCGCGCCCACAAGTATGTTGCTCCAATAGCCAGCACTAATAATCCAAAACCCGCGAGCACATAATTCCGGGCCGTGGTACCGACCGCAATCAGAACACTGGTCGCCAGGGGCAAGGTGGCTCCCATGCTGTTGTAAAGGGACGCGAAGTTGGGCACCACATAGGTCACCAGAAATACGATGAGGCAAATGACCAGAAAGATCAGAACGGCGGGATAAAGCAGCGAAACTAAAAGTTTTTTCCGTAGAGCTAACGTAAGCCGCTGATAAGTGATATAGCGGTCCAGCACTTCGACAAGCGCGCCGCTCTTTTCACCGGCCAAAACAGAGGAGATATAGATAGCGGGAAAGACGTGCTGGTGCGCAAAGGCATCCGAAAGAACGGTTCCGGTTCGGACTTCATCGCGCACGGCCTGAATGTGCCGCCCCAGTTTTTCATCCGTGAGCCGGTCGGCCAGTAAGTCCAGACCTTGCAGGATGGGCAGTCCGGCGCGAATCAAAGTGACAAACTGCTGATTGAAGATAAGGAATTTTTCAAGATTAACGGTTTTCTTCTGCTTGCCGATTCCGCCCAGGCGTGCGCCCAGGTCCTTGGCGCGCACGGAGTACACCAGATAGCCCTGCTGCGATAAACGCTCGCGGGCTTCGCGCTCGCTCGGCGCGTCCGCCACCTGTTCATGCATCTGCCCACGACCGTCGGCATAGCGCAGTAGAAACTCAGCCATAGTTAATTTTGCGTTTCAGACCGGAATTCAACCGCATCCACCACTTGCGCTCCCGGCGGGATTGTGAAGCGGAAAACATTATCGGCAACCGGCGGGTTGAGCTTTTCATCCCCAAAAGCGTAGGTCAGCAGGGACCCATCGCGCCCCGCCACTTTCAATTGCCGTACCGACCCATTTGAGCCTATCTGCATTTCCACGGTTTTGTACGGGACCCGGTCGTTTTTGGCAACCGCTTTCAGCCAGCTTCCGCCTTCGCCCTCGCTGACCGTGAAATCACGAAACTCCTTTTTCATGTCCAGCTTCCCCAGAAGAAAAGCCAACGGTGCCCGCATATCTTCAGTGTCTTTCAGCGGGACTTTTTCTACCCTATTATCCCCTGCGGTATACAAATAGATAGTTTTGCCGTCTGAAATGAACAACTTGCCCGCTGGCCGGGTATAGTCCCAACGCATTTTTCCCTGTTTCCGCAAAGTAAGTGTTCCCGTTTCCGGCGAGCGGGGATGGCCTAGCAGGCTATAGTTCTCCGTAAACTGGACTGACAGCGTCCGGGCGCTGTTATACCGGTCCTGCACCTGCCTGATGATCTCGTCGGCGGACGCAACAGCCGCCTGCAGGCACCACGCCGAGCCCAACAGTAAAGCGAAAATCAATCGGGACACAAAGATACAGACGTATCGAGGGGCCGCTTCGTTTAGCCGGTGATAACACGGCCTACGGGGATAACCTTTCAATCACCCAGTTGTTCTCGTTTGTTCGTCGATACAGCAGACGGTCGTGCAATCGGTTCTCACGACCCTGCCAGAACTCAACCGCTTCTGGCCTGACGCAGTAGCCACCCCACCAGTCCGGGACGGGCACATCCTTGATATCGGCGTACTTCCATTGTAGCTCTTCCAGCTTTGCTTCCAGGGGCTTGCGGCTGGGCAGAACTTCGCTTTGATGGGAGGCTAAAGCCCCCAGGCGGCTGCCCTTAGGCCTTCCCCGGAAGTAGGCTTCGGACTTCTCCCGCGAGACTTTCGCGACCTGGCCCTCCACTCGCACCTGACGTTCCAGTTCGGCCCAATAGAACGTCAGGGCCACATGCGGATTGGCTTCGATTTCGGCCCCCTTGCGGCTGGTGTAATTGGTGTAAAAAACAAACCCGTCCGGGGATAATTCCTTGAGCAGCACGATCCGCGCGGAAGGACGCCCTTCGGTGGTTGCGGTCGCCAGCGTCATGGCATTTGGCTCTTTCAATTCAGCGGCTTGCGCTTCTTTC
>JAFAWN010000297.1 GCA_019241735.1 Terriglobales bacterium | reverse complement strand
CGATTCGCAATTCGCGATGGTGCACCCACTTCCACATTTTTTTGGCATCCAGCAATCCGCGTAACACCGGTATGGCGGAAGGGTCGCGAAGCCTTCCCAGCGACTCAACCGCCTTCAGTTGCAGCAGCGGTGAGCGGCCTTCAGCCTCGCCGCTTTCCGCCATGACGATTAACGGCGGGACGGCGCTTTGGTCGCCGCTCATGCCAATCTCGTCTAACGCTTGCGGCAGGACCAGGGGATCAAGAATTTCCAGCAACTCAAGTAGGGTGCGGCCGCGATCGCCGGCTGCGCCATACGCGATCTGACGTACAACGACGTCGTGATAAAACCGCTTCCACTCCGGCAAACGTCCAGGGAGCAATTCGAGCAGTGTGGGAACATCCAGCCGGCTCAGCAACCCCACGACCGAGGTGGCCTGCCGGGCCTGACCCATGCGCAGCATCTCGCGAAGCTGTTCGGTCCCAGGCGCTCCGAGGTCCTTTACCACTTCCACCATGCGGTCACACTCTTCACGGCGCATGCAGCGGAAGAATCTTTCGGCAATATGTTCTATTGAAGCCTGGCAGGTGCGGCGCAGCACCCGCAGCAGTTCCGGCGGCGCTTTCGGCGTCTGCAGGGCTTCTTCAATGAATTGCGGCAAGCGGTTCTCGAGGCCGATGCGTGGGCGCAGTTCCGCTGCCATCACCGGTCGCTGTTTCGCGACCGCGTCCAATGCATCACAGAGGTGATTCATGGCAGCGTAAAGTCTGCGGCTGCTGGCTTCCGACCCGAGGCGCACGAAGGCTGCCCCCAGCAGGCTTTGCAACTCAGGATCAGGCTCTTTGGCCAGGCAATCGCCCACCTTCACGATAGTGGCGCCGATCAGACCCGGGCCCAGGCGGGCAAACAGATCCGCCAGTTGGCTGATGCCAGTGGCGGTCTTGCGTCGAGGATCCATGTCCTTGGCGTCGAGACAACCAAAGTAATTGGTAAGGATGGAGGCAGCCACCTCATCGTCGTCGCGGTCAATCAGCAACTCCACAAACTGGCGTATGTTTCGCGGCGGAACACAGGGCGCTTCGTCGGACAACAGAACGCTTTTTTTGCCGGCTTCGGGGACCTCTGACCAGAACATCCGGTCAAGGATGTCGGCATGCGACTCGACTAGGATGCCGGCCTTGCTCATCTTGTCTTCCTGAATTTTCAGGATCTGGCGCAGGGTGTCCATCTGCCGGCTCATATGCTCCAGCATCTGGTGAACAGCATTAACCTTGATATCGCCCTTCTGGAAACGCTCGAGGGCAAAACGAATCGCCATGTGCTCGGCGGCCTTCATCAACAGAGGCGTGTCAGTTTTGTCTGACGGCACTGTGGCGGCGAGATTTTGCAGGAGCTGAGTGAGATTGACTTTAGTGTTGGGGTCGACCTTATTCAGTTCGCTTTGCAGTGAATCAGTCTTCGCTCCTGGATCCGCGCTGACTTCGCCGAACCGGGTAAGCAACCGGATCGCTTTGATCACCTCTTCTTCCTGAAGAGGCACAACCCCACCACCCCAATTCCCAGGTCCGCCGGGTATGCCGGCCGCTACCGCGCTTCCGTTACCGTGGTTGGGAGCGCCACCGTCGGCAGGTCCAATGGCGGCTCCGCCACCTTCAGTATTGACTGGAATATTTGGAACGCTTCCCATCGGCACATAGCCTGCCGGCGCTCCGCCTGGTTCACCGCCGCTGCGAGCTCCTTCGGCCGCGGCAATGAGTTGCAGTAGTTTCTGTGGATCGTTTAACCAGTCCTTAAACTCAGGTCCCAGGGATTGCGCGGCGATCTGCGCCGCGATGGTCACGTTGTTGGTTGACGGATCAGCTGCCACAAACTTGACTTCGTTGATCCGGATGCTGGCCATCTTGTTATCGCCAAAAGTGTCTTTGATTTGCTTGGCAACATCCTGAGCTTTTGAGCCGCTGACGGCGAAAGCTTTTACCAGCTTGGCGAAATCTTCGACGGTTACGTGAGTAGAGAAATGAATGCTCGCCAGGCCGGCGGTAGTAAGCAACT
>JAFAWN010000074.1 GCA_019241735.1 Terriglobales bacterium | reverse complement strand
GTCGCCGGTTGCTGGCGGACAGTTGGGAGCCGAAGCAGTACATCTGAGCGCCTTGCGAGCCGAATATCTTCCCGTTAGGGTTCAGGTTTGGATTGAATAGTTTTTTGCAGAATGCAGTATGCCGGCCCACTTGAGCGTGGGCGGTGGAGGAGAAAGTGGAGACCAGCATTCCCATCACGGCGATGAGAAATAAGGCGCGTACCCGCTTGACGAATTTACTCATGTAATTCCTCTCTTGAATGGTTAAACCTTCCGTTAGTCTTGCCGGACCTAAGCACTGCTTTGTGGGAGGAATGAATTGTACTTGAGGAGCCTGTGGAAGGAATTGTCGGAAAATTAGCGAAGAACAGCAGATTTCTGCGGCCGCGGTTTCCGGCGCTCGATTTCCGACGGCTGTCTCTTTTTCCTTCTACGCATGTGATCCCGTAGAATTTGCGCTATCCCCTCACGGGAGGCAAGAAAATGCGTCGATATCACCACATTGGAATTCCTACCACCCAACCCAGACGCGGAGAGCGCTACATCGAGCATCTGAAAATCTTTCTTGTCGGACACGAAAACAGCGAGTATGGCGTGGAGTGGATGCGATTCGAACCGGACGCTGCTGTTCCCCAGTTGGTCCGGCAAGTGCCACATGTTGCTTTTGAGGTAAGTGATCTGACGTCCGAACTCGTTGGCCGCGAGATCTTAATTGCACCGAACAGCCCGTCCGATGGCGTGCGCGTCGCCTTCATCGTCGAAAACGGCGCGCCGATCGAGCTGATGGAGTTCACTGACCCCAATCACCCTGCTCGGCGATGAGTGCGGTTTTGGACATCCCTTCGCCCTGATGGAGACTCCGTACGCGGCGCGATTCTGAACCGCTGTGCACACTGCGCATACGCCGGGTTTGCTGGGTTGCAGTGGAGCAGGGTTGCATCGGCGCGAAAAACAAAATCACGCCAGATCAGAGGAGCGTAGCGCAGTCAGTGATCCAGCGACCTCTTGCAATTATGGAGGCGCGTGGTGTTTCGTGAGGCTTCCACTCGACGCCGCAGTTGTTTAGGGCCAGGCTATCGTCTATTCTTAATGGCGGTTTTTCCCGCGACTCGATAGCCAAATCCATTAACGGTCGGTCTCCGTCCCAGTATTCAGGAGACTTTGTTCTGGGAGTTGCAGTCCTGAAGCTGCACCTTTGAAGTTCCCCGGAAACTGGTAACGAATTAAATGACTCTTAGCAGCTTCATCGTCAAGAATGCGTTTCGCAATAAGCGCCGCAGCATGCTGACCGTGCTCAGCATCGGGTTCTCGCTGCTGCTTCTGACCTTGATGATGACTTTGTGGCGGACCTTTTACATGGATAATGGCAGCGCCGAATCTTCTGAGCGGCTGGTAGTGCGTCACAAGGTGTCATTGACCTTCGCCCTGCCGGGATATTATCGCGAGAAGATCAGAGCGGTTCCGGGAGTGGTTGGCGTGGTTCCGGTTTCATGGTTTGGCGGGCTATATAAAGATGATAAGCCGGAGAACTTCTTCGCTCAGTTTGGAACTGATCCGGATGAGTTTTTTAAGGTTTACCGCGACATAACCATATCTCCAGAAGAAGTGAAAGAGTGGCAGCGCGACCGCCAGGGCGTAATTGTGGACAGCACTCTCGCCAAAAAATACAAATGGAAACTGGGGGACCGGATCGTGCTTAAGGGAACGATATATCCGGTGGACCTGGAGCTTAATATTCGCGGAATTTTCACCTCCCAACCTGACGATCAATCGGTATATTTCAATACCAAGTATGTGGAAGAGTCAGTCGATTTTTTCAAGGGTAAGGCGGGGACTTTCGGAATTCTTGCCGACAACCCGCAGGACGTAAGCAAGATCTCCGTTGCGGTGGACGACATGTTTCACAACTCCCCGCAACCGACGAAGACCGAAAGCGAGAAAGCCTTCGGGCTGGAATTTGTCGCCATGTTGGGCAATGTGAAAGCTTTCATCCTGAGCATTTGCTCCGCAGTGGTTTTTGCCACATTGCTGGTGTCGGCAAATACCATGGCAATGTCAATCCGCGAGCGAACGCGGGAAGTTGCTGTACTTAAGACCCTGGGCTTCACTCGAGCGACCGTGCTGGTATTGTTCGTCGCCGAAGCGGCAACCATTGCGCTTATCGGCGGGATGCTCGGAGCTCTGGGTGCGGCGGGGTTGATCCACCTGGCGGCATCCAAGACCTCCGCAAACTTCTTTCCGTTATCGCCGGTTTCCGCGGGAACGATCGCTTTATCGATGTTTGTCGCGGCGATCGTCGGCTTTTTGAGTGCGGTGGTGCCGTCCTATCGCGCCTCGCAAACTAACATTGTGGAAGGATTACGCCACATCGGCTAGGTACCATGACCCTGAGCAGCTTCGTGGTTCGAAATGCGTTTCGGAACAAGCGCCGCAGCATCCTCACCATGCTCAGCATCGGCTTTTCTCTGTTGCTGCTCACCCTGATGATGACGATCTGGCGGACGTTTTATATTGATGCGGGGGCCCCCAATTCTGCCCAGCGGCTGATCACCCGCCACAAGGTCTCGCTGACGTTTTTCATCCCCGGCTACTACCGAGACAAAATTCGCAGCATTCCGGGAGTAGTTGCGGTCGCGCCCATGGCGTGGTTCGGCGGCCGCTACAAGGACGATAAGCCGGAAAATTTCTTTGCTCAGTTCGCCACGGATCCGAATGAATATCTGGTCGCCGCCTCGGATAAAGTTGTGCCCGCCGATCAGGTGGAAGCCTGGAAGCGCGATCGGGCCGGCGCCATGGTGGATGCGGAACTGGCCAAAAAATACGGCTGGAAAATTGGCGACAAGATCACGTTACAGGGCACCATCTTCCCGGTAAATCCGGAACTTACCATTCGTGCGATTTACAAGATCGATCCGCCCAACCGCGCCCTGTACTTCAACCGGACATATCTGGAAGAGGCAGTGCCCTTTTTCAAAGGGCAAACCGGGTTTTACTACACCCGCGTCGCCTCCGCCGATGACGTGTCTCGAATTTCGGGCGCAATTGACGACCTGTTTCATAATTCGCCGCAACCCACCAAGACCGAAAGCGAAAAGGCTTTTCAGTTGGGATTTATCGCCATGCTGGGGAACGTGAAGGCGTTTATCTTGAGCATCTGCGGAGCGGTAGTGTTCGCCATCCTGCTGGTTTCCGCCAATACCATTGCCATGTCCATACGCGAAAGAACCCGGGAGGTCGCGATGCTAAAAACTTTAGGATTTACCCGGCGCGGGGTACTTTCGCTGTTCGTCGGCGAGTCCGTGGCCCTGGCAATCGTGGGCGGAGGGCTGGGAGTCCTCGGCGCCGCACTCCTGGTGACCGCTGTTTCTCATTCGCCGGCAGGCATTGGAGTTCCCGGAGGATTGAGAATGACCGCGGGCACCATGGGGGTTGCGCTGCTGGTTGCCGCTGCCATGGGTTTTTTGAGCGCGTGCCTGCCGGCTTACAACGCATCGCGGGTAAACATTGTGGAGGGCCTGCGCCACATCGGATAGCGCACTCGGAAATTTATGGCCATACCAATCAGTTACAACATTCGCAACCTGCGGCTTCGTAAGGGGCTCACCATCATGACCGCATTGGGCATTGCCTTGACGGTCACGACAGCCATCTTTCTAATGGCATTGCTCACCGGCCTGCAACGGGCGTTTGTCTCCAGCGGCGATCCATTGAATGTGCTGGTGTTGCGCAAGGGATCCGAAGCTGAGCTTTCCGGCGGATTCGACGCCGCGAACTTCCCCACGCTGAAAAATCTCCCTGGCATCGCGAAAGACAGCCATGGTGAGCCGATGGCGTCCGGCGAGTGGGTGGTGGTGATTGTGCTGCCACGCAAAGATGGCACCGGCGAGGTGAACGTCACCGTGCGCGGCATGATGCCCGACGGACTGGAACTGCGTCCCAAAGTTAAATTGGTTTCAGGCCGGTGGTTTACTCCGGGACAGCGTGAAGTCGTAGTCAGCCAGTCTATAAATAAGCGTTTTTCGCAGGCGAATATTGGGGATAGCATGCAGTTTGGCAAGGGGCCATGGAAAGTGGTCGGCATTTTCGATGCCGGGGGTTCCGCTTACGAATCCGAAATCTGGGGAGATGTGAATCAGATGGCGTCAGATTTCGACCGCCAGGGAGGATTCTCATCAGCGTATCTCCGAGCCACGGACCCGGTCGCAGCCCAGGCGCTTAAAAACCGGGTCAGTGACGATCAGCGGCTGAAGCTGGAAGGCGTCCTCGAGCCGGATTACTACGCCAAGCAGACCAGTTCCGGCACCCCGATCAAAATCATCGGGTGGACAGTCGCAATCATAATGGCGATTGGATCCAGCTTCGCGGCGATGAATACCATGTACGCGGCGGTGGCTTATCGCTCCCGCGAGATTGCAACCTTGCGCGTGATTGGATTTTCCCGGCCAAGCATTCTGACATCGTTTGTATTTGAATCAGTTCTGTTGTCGCTGCTTGGGGCGGTGGTTGGTATTATTCTGATGCTTCCGTTTAACGGCATGACGACGGGGACGTCTAATGCTGTGACCTTCAGCGAGGTGGTTTTCAGCCTGCGAATGACAACTCAAGTACTGGGAGCGGCAATAGTGTTCGCCCTTATCATGGGCCTGTTCGGCGGCATCGCGCCCGCATGGCAGGCGGCCAGAAGGGATATTCTGTCAGCACTGCGCGATTAGCAGAGCATGGACGCAATCGCTCGCGGAATCCAAACATACTAATGCCAATTGACGCCAAACACGAAGACTTGCAAAGCCTGCGCATCGACCGCTCGGCATCCGCCGACCCGGGCGGAGGCCAGCCGTCGCCGTGGGCCCGACGCTACATTGTCGGAGGGATCGCGCTGATTGTCGTCCTCGGCGTGGCAGCTTTAATCTATCGGCTTTTCTCTGCCGACGCCGCTGAAGTTGAAATCGCGCGGGCCACGGCGGAAAACAGCGACATCGGGGGCGTCGTACTCTCCGCCAGCGGGTACATCGTCGCCCATCACAAGATTACGGTAAATTCCAAAGTCACCGGTCGCGTCGAATGGATTGGCGTGGAAAAGGGCGACAAGGTCAAAGAAGGCCAAGTTCTTGTTCGACTCGAAGATCAGGAATTCCGCGCCGGTTATGATCAGGCCAAAGGCGCCGTCGATAATGCCAAAGCTTATCTCGAAGAATTGCAGAACGGCTCGCGCCCGGAAGAAGTTGCCGCGGCGCAACACAATCTCGATGAAGC
>JAFAWN010000462.1 GCA_019241735.1 Terriglobales bacterium | reverse complement strand
GCATTTCGACGACAGTGACTTGCGCGCCCAGCGACGCATAAACCGTGCCCAACTCCAGCCCTATGTATCCACCGCCAATTACGAGTAGAGTACCGGGGATATCTTCCAAATCGAGCGCCGTGGTGGAGTCCATCATGCGCGGGCTCTCGAGCTTCAAACTGGGGATTATCGCCGGGCGTGAGCCGGTGGCGATAATAACGCGGTCAAACTCCAGAGACTCATCGCCACCGGTGGCTTTTGCCACCCGCAAGGTAGTCGAATTTTCAAACGCCGCTTTACCTTGCAAGTATTGAACTTTTCGTTGACGCGACAGTTGTCCGAGACCGCCGGTAAGTTTGTTGACCACACCCTGCTTCCACGAGCGCAAGCGGTCGAGAGCAATTTTAGGTTCGCCGAAATCAATGCCCCAGTTCGCCGCGTGATGGGACTCTTCCAGCAGTTTGGCAACGTGCAACAGAGCTTTCGATGGAATGCATCCGCGGTAGAGGCACACTCCCCCGGGATTAAGTTCGCCATCGATCAGGGTGACCTGCAGTCCGAGATCAGCAGCGAGAAAGGCGGCAGCGTAGCCGCCGGGTCCCGCGCCTATCACCGCGATACGCAAGGCTGTTGGTTCTGGCATTCGGGTGGAGATTATCCCTGCACCGAGAGCAGGAAGGGTTGCTCGAAGGCTTCCGCGATCCAGCGCAGAAAGCGCGCAGCATCGGCGCCGTCAATCAATCGGTGGTCGTAGGAGAGCGAGAGTGGCAGCACCTGGCGGGCTTCGAATTTTCCATTCATCCAAATCGGCTCCATGCTCGACCGCGACAGGCCCAGAATCGCGACTTCGGGAAAATTAACAATTGGTGAAAAGCCGGTTCCACCGATGCCGCCGAGATTAGTAATGGTAAACGTCCCACCCTCCATCTCCGACATTTTCAAAGTCCTGGCCCGCGCTTTGTTTGAAGCCTGCGTAAGCTCGGCTGCAATCTCGACGACGTTTTTCTTGTCAACGTCGCAAATGACCGGCACCAGCAGGCCACGATCGGTGTCGACCGCCACACCGATATTGATGTAGTGCTTATAAATGATCTCGCCCTTCTCCATGTCAATACTGGCATTGAACTGTGGAAAAACCTTCAAGGCTGAAGCGCATACTTTCAGCGCAATTGCGGTCACTGTCATCTTGCCGCCCGCTTCTTCGACCTTCGGAGCAAAACGCGCGCGCAGCTGTTCCAGTTCCGTGATGTCGGCTTTATCCTGCTGGGTGACATGCGGAATAGTGTTCCACGCCTGGCGCAAATGTTCCGCAGTTTTGCGGCGCACGGCGCGAATGGAGACTCGCTCTACTTTTCCCCACTTTGAAAAATCAGGAAGCTGAGGTTGTAACGCCTCGCCTGCCAGTGACGCTTGTTTGGATACGGACGCTAGCAGAGACTTGGAGTACGCTTTCAAATCATCTTCGCTGATGCGCCCCCCGGGTCCCGTGCCCCGGACTTCGTGGATGTCAAGCCCCAGTTCGCGTGCCAGCCGCCGGACGTGCGGCGCAGCGGGGACTGGTTCTCTGTGTTCGGTGCCAGCGACCTTGCCAAGTTGCGCAGGCATACTGAAATCTGCTGGCCGGCTTTGCGGCGGGTCCGGAGGAAGCGCCTCATGCTCATGCTTCCCTTCCGCCTGGATTGCGGCTTGCACCGACAATTGCTCTTCATTTTGTTCTGACAACTGCACATCACGCGGATGCTTCCGCCGCTCCACCCCCGGCGAGGGCGCGAACTTCTCAGGAGCTGGGGCCGGATTGGCGGAGGTTTTTGCCGTCGCTCCCGCATCAAGGGTAAAGATGACTTGCCCGACTTTGATCTTCTCGCCCTGTTTTACGCGGACTTCTTTCACCGTGCCGCTCACCGATGAAGGTACTTCAACTACCGCTTTATCCGTTTCAAGCTCCATAACCGGCTGGCCTTCAGCAATTTGTGTCCCCGGAGAAATCATCAGCCGCACCAAATCGCCTTCAACAATATTTTCGCCGAGCTCCGGAAGCTTAAACTCTGAGATTGCGGCCCCGTCCGTAATCGGAGCGCCCGGCGATTGGACGGAAGCGATATCGCTTTTCTTTTTGGTTGATGGCCCCGGAGCTTGAGCCGCAGTGGCCGCGGCAGCCGCCTGGGTGCCCGACATATTGGGAACGGCAGCTTTCGCCTTCCCCCCCGCTCCGTTCTCCACGGTGAAGATGACCTGGCCAACTTTGACCTGCTCGCCCTCCTTCACACGGATTTCTTTTACCGTGCCGCTCACCGACGATGGCACCTCGACTACGGCTTTGTCAGTTTCGAGTTCCATTACTGCCTGGCCCTCAGAAACAGTTGCCCCGGGAGCGATCAGCAGGCGCACCAGATCTCCGTGATCGATGTTCTCTCCCAGTTCAGGCAGCTTGAATTCCATCACGTAAGACGTTCTCCGTCAGCTCTTAATACAGTGAGGTTCTTGTAACACTAGGCAATTGCAGGATTCACTTTCTCCGCATCGACCCCCAGCTCTTTCATGGCTTTTTGCAATGCGTCGATACTGAATTGATGGTCCCTGGCAAGCGCGGTCAAGGTTGCCCAAACAATATGCTTCGCATCTACTTCGAAGAAATCGCGAAGGGCAGGCCGGTTTTCGCTGCGCCCGAAACCATCTGTGCCCAACGCTACCAAAGGTCGCGGCAGCCATTGCGCAATCGCCTCCGGCAAAACCTTCATATAATCCGATGCCGCTACCAGTACGCCCGGCGCGTCCTCCAGACACTCGGTGACATACGGCACGCGCGGCGCCTCGCCGGGATGCAACATGTTCCAGCGATCGCAATCGTTTCCATCGCGGTATAGATTCTTATAACTAGTGATGCTCCAGACGTCCGCCGCCACTCCATACTTCTCTTCCAATATCTGCTGCGCCTTAAGCACTTCAAACATAATGGTGCCGCTGCCAAACAATTGCGCTTTCAACTTTGCGTCCTTCTTACCCGAAACCTTGAAGCGGTAAAGACCCTTGAGAATTCCCTCCCGCACCTCACCGCCGTCGGGCATAACAGGCATGGGCAACGGTTCGTTGGTTACCGTCAGATAGTAGAAGATGGATTCTTCATCCACATACATCCGCTTGATGCCATCTTGAATGATCACCGCGATCTCGTATGCGAAGGCGGGGTCGTACGCCAGCAGATTTGGCACTGATAGTGCCAGCACGTGGCTGTGTCCGTCCTGATGTTGCAGCCCTTCTCCCGCGAGGGTGGTCCGCCCAGCCGTGCCGCCTACTAGAAAACCGCGGGTCCGCATATCGGCAGCCGCCCATATTAGGTCGCCGATCCGCTGCATGCCAAACATCGAATAGTAGATAAAAAA
>JAFAWN010000160.1 GCA_019241735.1 Terriglobales bacterium | reverse complement strand
CCTTCAACGCGGACCGGCTGTGGTGGAACCGTACAGCGAAAAGTTTCGCGGCAGTGCTTTCGAATCCCCAAAGTCGCATTCTGGATTTATGTTGCGGTACCGGTGACCTGACGCTTGCACTCTATCGACGGGCCCCCGAGACACCGCCCAACATTGTTGGAGCGGACTTTTCGCATCCCATGCTGCAACGCGCACGTCAGAAATCCGCGGAAACAATGATGCGATGGGTGGAGGCCGACGCTCTGCGCTTGCCTTTTCCTGACCGGAGTTTCGATCTGGTGACTTCTGCGTTTGGATTTCGCAATCTGGCTGACTATGATGCCGGGCTAGCTGAGATCGCCCGGGTGTTGCGGCCCGGGGGGGAATGCGGGATTCTGGATTTCGGTGAGCCCCAGGGTTTCATCGGGAAGCTTTACCGGATTTATTTCAAGTCCGTGCTTCCGGCGGTGGGGACTGTGATTTCAGGGGTCAAAGGCCCGTATGCGTATTTGCCGGCGTCAGTGGCGAAGTTTCCCGCACCGCCGGAGATGTTGGAGCGAATGCATTATGCAGGTTTTCGCGACGCTTCGTGGACCCCTTATTCCTTCGGCATTGCCGGACTTTACCGCGGTACGAAACTTTCCTGACCAGCACCGGTTCCTGCACGTCAGGGAAGCGCCGCCGCGGACGCAACCGGCGCAGACAGGGCATCTTCTGACTTAACGCTTTCCGAGAAAGCTTCCGCAACCGTATGCTGGATAATCCGGGGATAGTGCTCACCCAGAAAATCCCGCAACCTGTCCGTACTGACGATCTGCTCTCCGGTCAAGTAAGGCAACACCTCTGGCGCTATGTTCGAAGCCCCAAACTTCCAGAGCAGCTGCTGCAGTATGCGGACGCTGGTCGAACCCGGAATTCGCACCACCCTGGTTCCGGCCATCTCGATGCAACGTTGTAAGCTCAATGGCTCGCCCTTGCCGGCGGCATTCAAAACCGTCAAGCGCTGTGACTCAGGCTCACGGGTTTGAAGTATATGGAGAATCAGCCGGGCAACATCGTCCACATGAATGAACTGGCGGCGGCTCTTGAGATACTTTGCCCCCCAGGGTAGCAATGCAGGCATTTTCTTGGCGGGAGGCTTACCCGAGGCGGTTGCGCGATGAGTGCTCTGCCGAAAAGCTGCTACCACATAATTTGCGGCGTCCGGTCCTCCGAACAGCTGCGGACGCAGCATGTAGGCGCTGCATCCTCGTAGCGCGGGCGAGCGCTGCTGCACGACCAGGTCTGATTCTTTTTTATGGATGGCATACGGCAGGGTGTGGGCCATCAGCGGAGCGTCTTCTGTCGCCGGACGCGGAAGCTCCGGGCCGTAAACTACCGCGCTGCTGGTATAGATGAATTTCTCAACCACCTTTTCGTCGTGGTTGGCTTCGCTGATGGCTTCCATTACCCGGGCGGTACCCGCCACGTTCACCTGCCACATACGGTCAACATCGAGTGCGCCGTCAAAGTACGGGTCCATCACAAAAGCCAGATGGACAACCGCGACGGCACGTGACTCTTTCAACAGCAGAAACAGCTCGCGACAGGAAGTTTCCTGACCGAGATCCATGCGCACGAAGCGCAGCGACTGGCTGGTCTGCGGCGGCTTCAGGTCAACGCCAACGATATTAAAATTCTGCAGCTGCGGCAGCAGACGCAACCCGAGGTGGCCGGCAACGCCGGTGACAACGATCGTGGGGCGAATGTCACCCATTTATTTAGGATCGGGTGAGGGTGATTTCAACGTCGGTTTGTTGCCTTCGTTGGTTGGGACATTGGCGGATCCCGGGCGTCCTCCCGGAACCGACGATCCAAAATAATTTTCGTCCAGAGTCGGCGTCGCCGCCTGCTGAATCGACTGCATTGACTCCTGCATGCGCTGGGTGCGTAAAGTATTGCGGATTTCTTCGCGCACCTGGTCCAGCGGCATCTCACCCTTCTTTTCAACCTTGAATATGTAGTACCCACTCTGGTCGGCGATCACGCTGGAAACTTCGCCCGGCTTCAAATCCATCACTACCGCCTGGGTCGGCGGTAAGGTGTTCCTCCGGACGTTTTCCATCTTTGGGGTTGGAGCTTTGACCTTAAAACCCGCCGCCTGGTACGCCTCATCCTGCAATTTGGTGAAATCTTCGCCGACCGCTGCGCGTTTCTGTAAAGCGTCAGCTTCGGCTTTCATGGACGCTTCCGCGGCGTCGCGGCGCTTCTGCTCATCCGCTTCGCTCAATTTTTGCTTGGGGGCTTCCAGCTGCTTGCTTCGGGGGACGATCAGCCTTTCAAGGTCGGCCTGCTCAAACGCCACGCTGTTTTTCTGATAATAGTCCTCGATGTCTTTATCGGGAATCTGGCCCGCTTTCTCCTGCAATGCTTGGGTGAGCTGTTGGGCCAGCACTTGGGCCCGCACCGCCCTCATCAAGGCATCGAATTTCGGCCCTTTATCCAGCCCCATCTCCCGGCCCTTTTGCGACATGACCAGCGCCGTCGCGTAGCGGGTGGCAATCTGCCTCCGGTTTGCTACAGGCGTGGTGGGCTGGATAAGATTTTCGAACTCTTCGCGAGTGATGATGGTCTTACACTTTCCAGCGGCGTCGTTGGCTGATTCCCGCTTACCAGTGGCGGCCTTATCGCACACTCCGTCTATCGTTATTATTGCGGCGTTCATCGGAACCGAAGAAACTTCGGCAGAGGTCGTTTCGGAGGACTCACTCCCGGCTGTTGCCGGTGCAGGTCGTGTCTGCAACGCCGGCGGCGTTGGTTTCGGGGCAGCGGTTTGGCCCCAGGCCGCACTACCGAAGCACAGCAGGAAGATCAGTCCCAATCTATACATGCGGTAAAACCTCCGGAATTCAGGTGTTGGAAAATCCTAGCACATAGTGGAGGGCATTCCCCGGAGGGGCGAGGGAACAACTTGGCGGAAAACCAGCATGCGGCGATAATGCCACTATGTCGGGCGTGCCGGTAACCTACACACCGGGGTCAATGCGTGCGGAGAAGCGCTCCGTAGCGGGACTGTCCGTTCTCGCCGCAATCGCCATAACCGGGCTGAAGATCGTCGTTGGGATTGGTACCGGTAGCCTCGGTATCCTTTCTGAAGCTGCGCACTCCGCGCTCGATCTGGTCGCCGCAATCATCACGCTGCTCTCGATACGCGTGTCCGACCGCCCCGCCGATGCCGACCATCAATACGGACACGGCAAGTTCGAAAACTTTTCTGCCTTCATTGAAAC
>JAFAWN010000020.1 GCA_019241735.1 Terriglobales bacterium | reverse complement strand
CTGGCATTGTGTCTTTTAACCGGCACTGCCTGAAATTTAAGGAGAAGAGTCGCGTATGAAAAAGATATTGCTGCTGTGTATTGCTCTGTCGGTTCTGTTCGTATTGGTACTGAGCGCCTCCGCGGGTGATGACAAAACCGTGAACGGCTGGGTCACTGATGCGAAGTGCGGTGCCAAGGACGCCAATGCAAAGGGCGAAGCTTGCGCCAAGAAGTGCCTTTCGAAGAAGGACGCAAAAATGGTAGTCGTCACCGACGATGATCAGAAAGTCTTGAATGTGGATAATCCGGCAGCCCTGAAGGGCCACGAAGGCCACCACGTTGCCGTCACTGGCGATGTGAAGGGCGATTCCATCCACGTAGAGAGCGCAAAGATGTTGTGAAGTGTTTTTGCAGGAACTTCTAAGGCGGCTAAGTAGCCGCCTTTTTATTTTGGGTGGTGAGTCGACGCAGCACTACCTTATTATTCCTTCGAGCGGAGAACTGGCCGTAGCATACAGTTTCCTTGGCATCCGACCCGCACGAAACGCTTGCCGTCCCGCCAGAACTGCGTGCTTCATCGCGCCAGCCATAAGCACAGCGTCATGGGCCGCGGCGATGCCGGTATTCATCAGTACCGCATCCGCACCCAATTCCATCGCAATGGTTGCATCTGAGGCCGTACCCACACCGGCATCGACGATTAATGGCACTTCCGTGATCCTCTCGCGCAGTATGCGAATGTGCGCTGCATTTTGAATTCCCAGGCCACTGCCAATAGGCGCGCCTAAAGGCATAATCGCGCTCGCGCCGGCATCGAGCAGGCGCTGAGCGAAGACGATGTCATCCGAGGTGTACGGCAAGACGGTAAAACCCTCTTTCACCAGGACGCGGGTTGCCTCAACCGTTGCCTGCACGTCGGGATAAAGAGTGGCTTGATCGCCGATGACCTCCAGTTTCACCCAATCAGAGATACCGACTTCTCTTCCCAGCCGGGCCGCACGGACCGCCTCATCTGCGGTGTAGCAGCCTGCGGTGTTCGGTAGCAGGAAATATTTTTTCGGATCAATGTAGTCGAGCAGCGATTCCTTGGTGCGATCAAGATTTACCCGCCGTACCGCCACAGTCACCATCTCGGCGCCGCTGGCGTCAAGAGCGAGTGCCGTCTCGTGGAAGGACTTGTACTTGCCGGTCCCAACGATCAGGCGGGAGCGAAATTTTTGTCCCGCAATGATCAACGGATCCGGCACTGGTTCTGAAGCGGTTGAGGCTGATGCTGGGCGCGGCAGGGTCGAGGACGCGTTCATAACTACATTGTAATGAAAGCTGGCGGCGAGGAGGCGACGCACCCGGGCCCCCGCCCGTGTTCATTGGTCACAACCGCAGTGTGACAACTGCCCTTTAGAAGTTACCGCGCTTCACCCTAGACTCCCCAAATAGGAGGACCAAAATGGGCGAACTGTCCCGTTTTGCTGATCTTCTTTTGCAAGAAAGTCCCTCTGCAACTCGACATGAATGCGATTACGCAACTTCGACCGACTTTCGCGCCCTTGGATCCGCGCCTGTTAAGGTCTGCATTGGAATCCGCGCCAAACAGCTTTGCAGTGGTTGAGGACGGCATATTGCTCTATGCGAACCCAGCTTTCGCCCGCATATTCGGCGCCAGGATTGATCTGCGCGGACGTGCACTCTCGGAGTTTATCCCCCAAATCAGTCCACTGACCCCAGGATCTGGAACGGATCCAGGATCTGGGAAAGATGTCACTGCAGCGAAGGGCGCTTTTCCGGCTATCGAATTCCGCCAGATCCTGGCAGACGGTACAGCACTTCATCTGCAAACAGCCTGCGGCCAATTTCAGGTCAACGGGCGAGAATTCCAGGTTATAAGCACCCGCGACCTAAGCGGGGACACAAAGACCATCCCTCAACTTCCTGACTGGTTTTCGGTTTCAGCAGATAAACCGGATCTCAGGGGAATGTTGGCCGCCGGCCGCATGGTGAATGGCGTAGCTCATGACTTCAATAACCTACTGGGCGGGATCATTCTCTATAGCGATCTATTAATCAACGGATTGGAGAGCAGCAGCCGGCTCTGTGATCATGCGCGTCAGATCAGGCGGGCGGGAGAAAAAGGCGCCGCGCTTATACGGCAGCTACTCGATGTTTCCCGGCCGCAGCAGATAAAGCACAGCGCTTCTTCCTGGAACCATGTCATCGATGGCATTCGTGATTTTATGGCGCGGACCCTCGGGTCCGATATCCAATTGATTCTTGAACTGGCCGCAGACCTGAAATTAATCAAAATGGATCCTGCCGAGGCCGGGCAGATCGTCCTCAACCTTGCTTTAAACGCGCGCGATGCCATGCCGCGCGGCGGGCGGCTGACGATGACGACTAAAAACTTTTCTTCAGCGCCGCTGCGGAATTCGGCCTCGCAGCCTCTGCCGGCCGTGGAATTCACAGTTAAAGACACGGGGATGGGCATGAATGCGCAAACCCGCCTCCACATATTTGACCCGTTTTTCACCACCAAGGATCCGGCCCACGGCGCCGGCATAGGGTTGTCCACGGTATACAGCATTGTCAAGAAAGCCGGCGGATCCATAGACGTTTGGAGCAAACCGGGCAAAGGCGCGCGGATCAGAATTCAATCACCGCAATATCAGGAACAACCAGCCAGTTCGCCAACCGCCGCGAACTTGCGGCCGGGGACGATTCGCAACAAGAAAAAGAGAGGTAAAGCGCTATGAGCACAGCCGCTGCACTCGCCACTCCGCAGATCGAAGGAGCTAACTTCCTCAACCTGATGATCGTGGACGATGAGCGGGCCATGCGTGAGGTGTGTCGCGATGTGGCCCAATCGTTGGGGTTTAATACCTCAGTTGCAGAGTCGGCAGAGCACGCGTACCGGGTCTTGGAATCACAGAACGTGGACGTGCTATTGCTGGACTTGAAGTTGCCCGGCACAGGGGGACTGGAAGCCCTGCATCAAATCCGTGCCCGCCGCCCCGATACAGTGGTCGTTGTAGTCACCGAGTATGGCACGGTGCAATCAGCGGTACAGGCCATGAAAAATGGCGCCTACGATTACGTCACGAAACCCTTCAGCATGGACGAGCTGAAACTGCTGCTGGATCGGGTAGCCAGCCACTTAAAACTGAAGACCGAGAATCGCATACTCCGCGAAAAGGTCAAGTCGAAGCAGGGGTTCGGATCCATCATAGGCCGTGCTCCCGAGATGGAGAAGCTCTATCGCATTATCGCCAAGGCAGCGCATAGTTCCCATCCCGTGCTGATTCTCGGCGAGAGCGGGACCGGAAAGGAGATGGTGGCGAGATCCATTCACTTGTCTGGGCCGCTTCAAGACAAGCCCTTTATTCCTGTTGATTGCGGCTCGCTGGTCCCGACGTTGATTGAAAGTGAGCTGTTCGGATATGTGAAGGGTGCATTTACCGGGGCGACACAGTCAAAAGAGGGATTGTTGGCGATTGCCGAGGGTGGCACCATCTTTCTCGATGAGGTGGGGGAGTTGCCGGTGGATTTGCAGGCGAAGTTGCTGCGTGCAATTCAGGAAAAGGAAATTCGTCCTGTGGGCAGCACCAAGCGCCATACCATTAACGTCCGTATTCTTGCTGCCACGAACCGCGATCTGGAGCAGGCAGTGTCTCAGGGAACATTTCGCCGCGATCTATATTTCCGCCTTAATGTCCTCAGCCTGCGCATCCCGCCCTTGCGCGAGCGACGGCAAGATATCCCCCTGCTGGTTGCGACGTTTTTGGAGCGGCTCTCAAAAACCAGTGGCCAGGAACGAAGTCTTAGCGACGATGCATTGAAGGCGATGCTCGCATATGACTGGCCCGGGAACGTGCGCGAGCTGGAGAATTCTCTGGAGCGCGCTTGCGCCCTCACTACCGGCGCGACCATTCAGGCTGCGGACCTTCCCAGAGAGGTCGTTGGAGAGACCCCGGGAATTGCGGTCTCTGGAGATGCCACAACTAAAATCATTCCGATGGCGGAACTGGAAAAGGAGACCATCCTCAGCACCATCACCCAGCTGAATGGAGACAAGCTGATGGCTGCCAGGCTTTTAGGAATTGGGAAAACGACGCTTTATCGCAAGCTGAAGGAATACAGTTCTCAAGCCAACTGATTCCCGCAACGGGACCTCGCCGAGAAATGCGGCGCGCAAGTCATAGATTCTTCGCCTCAAAAGGTTGGCGAGTGACGTGCATATAAAGGCTGCATGATTCTCCTGATAACTTCATCCTCTCGCGCTGTCGAATGTGCGAACTTCATCCACGAAGCCACCGGCGAAGCCGCACAGGTGGCAAGCAGTCTGCGGAACGCGACCACCCAACTGCGGCTGGCCGAGTTCTCGGCGGTGGTCGTCGATCAATCATTGGTTGACAGCGACCCTGATGACAGCGAGCGCGTGCTCCAGCACATGGGGACGGCGATACCGGTTTATGTGAACTTTGCGGTCAGCGGAGTAGAGCGCGTAGCGCGTGAATTGCGGACTGCGATGCAGCGCTATAAGAAGGAAATTGAGGCTGCGCGTCAATCCGCCCAGCAGGCTATGCGTAACGACTTAAAAGGTCCGGTCACTGCTTTGCTGCTTTCCTGCGAGCTGACACTACAGACTCCAGGGCTACCCGCAAGCGCACAAGTCAAGCTGCGATCGATTTACGAATTAGCACGCGAGTTGCGCGCCAAGCTGGGGATGGCGGCGGGAGCTTAGGGCGAGGTTATCGGCTGCACTTTCCAGTCGCGAGAAGTGAGGTCGCAAAAACGGGCTCGAAATTCATTTCTCTAAGTAGTACTGCACTGAAGTGACTACTCGAACTGTCTTCATTACGGTGCTGCCGGTGGAATTCCAACTCGGTTCCCCCGGCTCTCCAGGTTCCGTGCCCTGACCTGCATCCGTGATGGAAAAAATGCCTTGATTTGCCTGCCGAATCGTTCCGACTTTGCTGCCTGAATCTGACGCAAACCGGTCGGCCGCAGCACGAGCGTTCTTTGTTGCTTCAGTGATCATGTCAGGCTTGATGGAGTTCAACCCCGTAAACTTGTAGGTTAGCCCCTGCCCTACATTGGGCTCGCTTCCCAACACAATACCTTTTTGCAGCGACTCCATTGTTTTTTGCGATGCTGCTGCAATTTGATCTACCCGAGAGGTATGGACAGTAATCTGCTGCTCTACAATGTAACGCCGAGGCGCGCGATTGCCGCTGCCATATTCGTTGGCTTGGGTGTCGACAACGCGAACCATTCCCAGCTCGATTTCGGATGATTGTATATTTTGCTCTTCGAGAAACTTCAAAATTGCCTGCTTGTACATCTCGGTCTTCGCGTATAACGAGGCCAAATCATCACCGGCCTCCTTATACTTAAGCGGCCAGATCGCTAAGTCAGATTTTACGGTCATTTCCACCAAGCCTTTCACTGTTACATATCGGTCGCTAAGGCGTGTTTCTTTGATCTCAGATCCTAAAACCCAGCCACCTAAAATGAGCCCAAGGGCAATAAATAATGCGCCTGGGACTGCCAACCCTTCTCGACTTCCCGAACCGGTTTGCATTTCTACCTCCCAAAATGCGGAATCATGCTGAGTTATGCTGACTGCATGGCTTCCTCGCTCGAATCTATCGCAGATTCTTCCATGGCGTCAGCCAGCATGAATGCCAGCATTTCTTGCGGAACCGGATTATTCCATACCGGAGCAAACGACTGCCGATGCAATGGCGACGGGCCATGCTGGCGAAGCGCAGCGATGTGACGGGGGGTGCTGTAACCTTTATTTGAAGCGAGGCCGTAGAGGGGAAACACCGGGTCCCACTCGCAGACCATGCGATCGCGTTCCACCTTGGCGAGGATAGAGGCGGCAGCGATCGATGCCGACAGCGCGTCGCCATGAATAATCGGCCGCTGCGGAAGGTCGCATTCCAGGCGAAGCGCGTCCACCAGCAAGTGATCTGCGGCAGGATTGAGCGCGAGAACTGCCTCGCGCATTGCGACCCGTGAAGCCTGATAAATATTGATTTGATCAATCCGGGCAGCATCGACGGCAGCCACCGACCAGGCAATGGCATGCTCCCGGATGCGCGCCGCCAATACTTCGCGACGGTCCTTTAACAACAGTTTCGAGTCGCGCAGTCCCCGAATCCGGTATGCGGGGTCAAGAATCACCGCTGCCGCCACGACTGGGCCAAACAAGGATCCCCTGCCGACCTCATCCACTCCGGCAACCAGGGTCGCGCCTGATTCCCAGGCGCATT
>JAFAWN010000014.1 GCA_019241735.1 Terriglobales bacterium | reverse complement strand
AAGCAGCTGCGGTTGAAATGTTGAAGGTGCCGCTGGCATCGCCGCCGGTGCCGCAGGTATCTACCAGAGGAGTTTCGGTTGCTGGCTGTTCGCCAAAATTCAGTGGGGCGGCGGCTGCGCGAATGGCTTCGGCAAAGCCCACGATTTCTTCGATCGTCTCGCCCTTCATGTGCAGCCCGACCAGCAACGCCGCGATTTGCGCTGCGGTGCAGTTGCCATTCAGCACCTCAGTCATCACCTCGCGAGCTTTGGAGCGGGACAGAGGCTCGCGGCGATCCGCGACCTGCTGTATCGCTTCGAGAATGATCTGAGACACGGACTCTCCCGCACAGAATTGTACGGGAACGCTTTCCGGTCAGCTCAGCGCGGGCGTGCGGTGTGAAGGTGTAAGAGCTTTTCGTTTTGCTAGTCCAAAGCTTTGTAGCCCGAAGCGGTGGGGCTTGCGGACACCGCATACATAATGGCAAGATTCGAAAATCCAGCATATTTAATCCACGATGCGTATTTGCATACATAAAGCTGCGATGTCACAGTTAGAGTCTTTCGTTGTCCGCGCGCCATGGGCGGCCTTCGGCCTTGCGCCACTTTTTCTTTTGGCTGGAGCGTACTTCGTTGCATGTCTAATTCTGTGGTCCGGCTGGAGATTGTTTCTTCCGGGAACTATTACGCCTTTCGTCCCCCTGAACGATGACGGCTTCGCGATTGTTTATTTTGGTGTGGGCCGGATGCTTTACTACGTTGCGCCAGTTCTCGTCGGCTGGAGCGTTGCATTCATCGCCGCCCGGCAAAAACTTAAGCCGTTTTGGCCCTGTGCCGGGTTGGCTATGATCGCCTTGATGGGAGGCGCCGCCCAGGTCCACGCCTGGCGTCCAGCACTCCGGACGGCCGGACACGTCAGCATGAGCCTGGCGCTTGATCATCCCGCCGGTATGGTTCACGCCTCGATTATCCTGGGTTTCACCATGCTGCCGTATCTCCTGTTGCGACTCCAAAACGTTCGCCGGCTCTCCGCTTAGCGCATCTCCGACTACGATGTTTTGAAGGCCATCAAAGACTGGCGAGGAGGCCCTGCCTATGGGACACTCAGTCCGTGGCAAAGCGAGCTCTTCGCGTCGTCAAGTGGCTTGGTATGACTCCGGCTGTCGGCGTGTGCTCGTTTTGTAGCCAGCAATTTAAGGTTCCGATTTCATCCCTCCGTAAAACCGCAGAGGCCCAAGCCAGCCTCCAACAGCAGTTCGACGCCCACGAATGCGCATCGAAGGATATCGGCTAAAGCGTCGGCCGCACCGACGCGAAGCCACCAAAGATAACTGACTCCTTCTTCCCAATTGCGGTTGTTGGTTGCTCAATTACGCAATCCTTCTATAAAATCACAGCTTGCTGCTCACGCCGGAAGTCGCAACTATTTCCTGCCAAGCTGATAGCCGTCAATCGCGATCCTTATGAAAATTCACGAGTACCAGGCCAAAGGCATTCTAAAAAAATATGGCGTCGCGGTTCCGCGTGGCGAGATGGCGGAGAACGCGGAGCAGGCGAAGGCGGCAGCGCAGGCGCTGTTCGCCGCCGGGGCTGCCGGGGTCGTGGTCAAGGCGCAAATTCATGCTGGCGGGCGCGGCAAGGGTGGCGGGGTGAAAATTGCCAAATCAGTAGAAGAGGCCAGCGCGATCGCGTCGCAGATTCTGGGAATGACCCTTATCACCCACCAAACTGGGCCGGAAGGACGCGTGGTGCGGCGGTTGTTGATTGAAGAAACTCTTCCCATCGAGCAGGAACTTTACCTTGGAATCGTCGTGGACCGCAGCGAGGCGCGCCCGGTTTTCATGGCGTCGCGTGCCGGCGGCATGGAGATCGAGCAAGTGGCAGAGCAGGATCCCAACGCTATTTTGAAGGAGTATCTCGATCCGGGAATGGCGCTCGAAAGTTTTCAGGCGCGCAAGCTGGCGTTTCAATTGGGACTGAAGCCCAAGCAGATCAACCAGGCGGTGCAGTTCATGACCGGGCTGTACAAGGCTTTTGCGGAAACCGACTCCTCGCTGATGGAGATCAACCCATTTGTCACCTGCTCCGACGGGCGCCTGTTTGCGCTCGACGCGAAGATGAATTTCGATGACAACGCGATGTTTCGCCATCCCGAACTGCGCGAACTGCGCGACGTCACGGAGGAAGACCCGTTGGAGGTTGAGGCCTCGAAATACAGTCTGAATTACATCAAGCTCGACGGAAACGTCGGCTGTATGGTGAATGGCGCGGGGCTGGCCATGGCGACGATGGACATCATCAAGTATGCCGGCGGCATGCCGGCGAACTTTCTTGATGTGGGCGGTGGCGCAAACGCCGAGCAGGTCACCCACGCATTCGAAATCCTGCTTAGCGACAAGAATGTAAAAGCGGTGCTGATCAATATCTTCGGAGGGATCCTGCGGGTCGATACCCTAGCCAAAGGTGTGGTCGAGGCGGCCGGCAAGACCCAGATTCAGCTTCCCATCGTGCTCCGGCTCGAGGGCACCAATGTGGAGGAAGGCCGGGAAATCCTGAAGCAGTCAGGAATGAACTTCATCGTCGCAGAGACCATGAAGGACGCAGCGGAAAAAGTCGTCGCGGCGGCCCGTGCATAAGATTTCGAATTTTCCAAAACGACTGGACCATAACCAATGAGCGTCCTGGTAGATAAATCGACGAGGGTAATCGTGCAGGGCCTGACCGGCCGCGAAGGCACGTTTCACGCCAAGGTCTGCGCCGAGTATGGGACGCAGATCGTGGGCGGCGTCACCCCGGGCAAGGGCGGTACCACACATGAGGGCTGGCCGGTCTTCAACACCGTGCAGGAAGCGGTGGATAAAACCGGCGCTGATGCTTCGGTTATTTTTGTCCCGCCGCCATTTGCCGCTGACGCCATCATGGAAGCTGCGGACGCCGAGGTGGAGTTGATTGTCTGCATCACCGAGGGCATTGCCACACTTGACATGGTCCGCGCCTGGGAGTTTTTGCAGAATCGCCGCGCCCGTCTCATTGGACCAAACTGCCCGGGGATAATTTCACCCGGCCACTGCAAGATCGGAATCATGCCCGGACTTATTCACCTGGAAGGCCCGGTGGGGATTGTTTCTCGCTCGGGAACATTGACCTATGAGGCGGTTTATCAGTTGACCACCCGGCAGATTGGACAATCGACAGCGATTGGGATTGGCGGCGATCCCATCATTGGCACCAGCTTCCTGGATGCCTTGGAGCTGTTCAATCGTGACCCGCAGACCGAAGCCGTGGTGATGATCGGTGAAATCGGGGGTAATGCCGAAGAAACAGCAGCAGAATACGTGAAAGCCCGAATGAAGAAGCCGGTAATTGGATTTATCGCCGGGCAGACTGCTCCTCCCGGACGGCGTATGGGCCACGCCGGGGCGATCATCTCTGGCGGCAAGGGCACGGCGGAGGAAAAAATCAAAGCCATGGAGGCGGCGGGAATCCGTATGGCGAAATCGCCAGCCGATATCGGTCAAACGGTAATGCAGGCGATCGGAATGACCGCTAAAGCATAAAGCCTGGCCGACGTAATCGAAACACTCAGTACACATTCAACGGAGAACAATAAGCAAACATGAAGACTTTGCAACGCACTTTTACCATCATCAAGCCGGACGCGGTCCGCAAGAATGCGATTGGCGACATTATTGAGCAGTTTGAAAAGAATGGTTTTCACATTCTGTGTTTGAAGATGCTGGAAATTTCCAAGCATCAGGCGGAACAGTTTTATGCTGTCCATGCGGGCAAATCGTTCTTCGATTCGCTGACTGGTTTCATGTCGAGCGGGCCTATTGTGGTGCTGGCGCTCGAAAAGGAAAACGCGATTGCCGATCTGCGAAAATTAATGGGCGCAACCAATCCCGCCCAGGCGGAAGAAGGCACAATCCGCAAAAAGTGGGCCACCAACATTGAGCACAATGCTATTCATGGCTCCGACGGCGATGATACCGCGCGGTTTGAATTAAGTTACTTTTTCGCCGGCTATGAATTGGCGCAGTGACTCTTGGCGGGAGCGCGCGGTCACGGCTATCAGAATCGGACAACAAAGCTCAGCCAGGGAATTAATTCGGCCACGAAATTAAAAGGGTGAAGCCAAAGCTTCACCCCTTTCTTGTGTGAGCGATTCGAGATCAGCCGAAGCGAGATCTGCTGGAGATCCAGACCACACGCCCTAACGTCAATGTTCCCGGGCGTGCACCAACCGGTCCGACCCTTGCTTTAAATTGAGAATCTGCCGCTCCCAACTTTCCAGCATCTCAGGCGTGGGACGGGCTTTCGTGTCTCCTCGCTTCGTACCAGAGGGCGAGCTCGACGCGGTTCCAGAGGCCGAGTTTGTCGTAGATGTCGCGGAGGTAATTCTTGACGACGTGCTCGGTGGTTCCGATGGCGTCGGCGACTTCGCGGTTCTTGAGTCCCTGGGCGACGAGCTCAATGACGCGGTGCTCGCGCTGACTGGGCTTTCGTTTTCCGTAGCGGCTCCCTCCAAACATAACTGCCTCCGATATAAAAGGGTTGCGAGCTTTACCCGCTTGATTCCATTGGTGATCCCAAATCTCAAAAAAAGCCGGTTAAAGTGCGCTTTCACCGTCCGGCGCGCCATTTTTAATTCTTTCCCAATTTCCGCGTTATCGCACCCCTGAAGCAGCAATTCGGCCACCTGCTGCTCGCGCGGGGCCAGTGGAAATGACCTGTCCCTCATGCAAACTCCATCCCGGATGAACCACGCCAACCCGCCGGGGCAATATCCGTTTATTTGATTTTGTTTTGAGGCTGCTTTCAGATCCAATAAGTACCAAAGTCGCCAATGCTCTGGTATAAGCTCTTCCAAAACTCATAGCACATCCATTGCCACGGGCTACGGGTTTTCACAGGAAAAAGACCAACGAATTTCCACAAGTGATGTGCAGCGCAAACTTCGGCAATGAAGGAATCTAACCTGGCAAACCAAGGAACTCGTTTGCGTTCCACGCCATATGGCCTAAGAGTGCTAAGTTCGTCAAACTACATAAAAGACCTGATTGCAGGTTCCTGCCGGCTTAAGGGAAACGTCACCGTCATCGAGCGCCGCATGCCGCGGCTTGTGCCGGCATATCGGCGGCAAGACCCCAGCCCGAAAATATAATCGTGATGGCAGGCTGGCCTTTACCACGAGTACTTAGGTCAAAATTGCTCTGCATGCCTGCTAAGGCTGGCACATATTACACACGGGGGCTGAACGGCGCGGTGATCCCGAAGCTTGTCCGGCAAAAATTCAACTACAGCTTAACGGTGGGGGTTGGCGGGTTTTATGCCGCTGGCAGGGCCCGGCTGCGAGCTGTGTGTTGCCGCACTCTTGCTGGCCACGCCAGACTTTGACCCAGGCGGCGGCACAGGCTGGATGCTTGTTCCAGCGCTACGGGCAGTTTCACGCTCAAGGCGGGTCAGCTGGGCGTCGAGAGACTCCGGTTTATTTCCCGAAATTGCCGGCGCTCGGCCTGGTCCAATCGGATGCGGCTTGGGAGAGACTTGAA
>JAFAWN010000367.1 GCA_019241735.1 Terriglobales bacterium | reverse complement strand
GTCTTCGGCTTTGTAAACCACACCCATGCCACCGCCGCCGATCTTCTCGATCACCCGGTAGTGCGAAATTGTTTGTCCAATCATGGTTTGGCAATCATGCCAGCCTCAGCCGGCTTATGTTAGGCAGAATGCAGAAGGCAGTCAACGATAGCAGATGAATCGAAGCGCCAGATAAAATTGTTCATGCCGGTTGCGGTCCCACTGAGGGATTGCTAGCGCTTTTGCACGGCAGAACCACCCGCGAGTAAACCAGAGTACCGCCAGATTCACGGGGACGATTGACCAGTTGAATCTTCACTTTACCTGCCTTCACTAACGACGGAACTCGCAGATCCAGGCGGTACACGCTACGCAACTCCGCATTCAGTTTGGGGCTTAATTTCTGCAGGCGCGCTTGTTCTTCTCCGGCTGAGTCGCGCTGCAAGATTTGCACAACTTCCCCGCCTGAAGATCGCGTGAGGCGCTCCATTTCCTCCGAACCCGACACTTCTTCGGAAGTGAGCGGCCGGCTATGCTCCAAATGAAATTCAAACAGCCGGATACCGCGGCCTACCAGCTCGGCTTCCACCTCTCGCGGGGAAATCTCGCTTTTATTGTCGCCGCCATCTGTGACCAGGTAAACCGCATCGCCAAAGTGGAGGTCTTTAAATTCAGCCAAGACCTGATTCACAGAATCGAACAGCGCGGTTTGACCATGAGGTTGTCGATTCTTTAAATCAAGCACTCGGGCGTACACGTTGGCCTGACTCCCAAAATCGTTCGACTCACGGTGCAAGGTGTCGCTGAACGTCACGAACGCCGCAAGAGCATCTGGCGGGATGGTATTGACGGCATAAATTGCCGCTGGAAGCGCGACTCCCCATCCTCTTTTCTTCGCCGATCTCTCCATGCTGGCGCTGATATCGACCATCAAGACTAGGTGCCGGGGATGGGCATCCAAAGACAGGGAGAAAATCTGCGCAGGGTTACCATTAATTTCGACCCGGAGGTTCTCGAGGCGCAAATCTTGCAAGAGATTTAAGTCTTTGTCGAACGCATTCAGCAAAATGCTGGAAGACGGGCAGTTTTGTGCGGTTGCAACGCCGCAAACGAGCGCGCACCATAGAAATTCGAGAAGCAAGACTCGAATGGTAACCTTCATCCGCTCTTACCGCATGTACTTTATCATTCACAATGACTCTCGCCCGTGCTTCCTGGCCCTTCGCGTCTTAGTTTCGTAATTAGGATGGCGTTCGCTTAGTCCGGCATAGGTGTTAAGCCAATAGCCAATGAAGAAGCTGCCACGAAAAAGCGATCAGCCTTCCGCAAAGCAGGTCTGGCGAAAGCCACGTTTTTCGCGGGAAGTCGCCATCCTTTACGAAGATGATGGGGTGGTGGCGGTCAACAAGCCGCCGGGGTTGCTGGCAGTGCCGGTCGCAGGCTCAGATGCCCCGTCTGCTTTATCACTTCTCGCGGCGGAACTGAAGCAAAAAAGGCAGCGCGTATTTGTCGTGCATCGGATTGATCGTTTTGCCTCCGGGGTGCTGTTGTTTGCAAAAACTCAGCGCGATAGGGAAGTTCTAGTCCGCCAGTTTCTCAGTCACACGCCGTTGCGGCAGTATGACGCACTAGTGCGCGGACACATGTCCGCGAAACAAGCGACGCTTGTCCATTACTTTCGCCGCGATGGAATGTTTCAAAAGCTGAGCACTGCCAGGGATTCAAAGGCTGCGCGGGCTGAGCTCCTGTATTCGGTCGAGCGGGAGCTTCGGGATGCCTCACTCCTCCGCGTCACCCTGGTGACAGGATTACAGAATCAGATTAGGGTGCAATTTTCAGCCATCGGACATCCCGTGATCGGCGACAGAAAATATCATCCGGCGGAAGCCGATGAGCGCCGAATCTCCCGTGTTGCTCTTCATGCATCGCGGCTGCAATTCGTTCATCCGCGGTTAGGTGACGCGATCTCAATTGAATGCGGGTTTCCCCCAGATTTCCGTTCGCTGGTTCATGCCTTGCAGCCGCCATCACGCTCGCCCCGCTAAGGCCTTTAGCCGGTGCGAATCTAAGCTCTAAGTAACTGGGCGCCATAACATTCGAATCGACGGAAGAAAGCTCAGGCTCGAATAGTGCCCAGGAAAATAAATGACCTAAGTGCCAAGTCGAGAAGCCATACAGATTCGCGCAGGGCGCAGTGTGCTAGCGTAATTCAGGAGCCGATGATGCCAGCGCCCGTGGTTTCCAAAACGAACCGCTCCCTGCTCATGAGCGCTGTCAAAAGAATTCGCTCCCAGTCAATTTTTCTGTTGGTCTGCCTGATAACCACGATGCCGGCCCGCGGGCAACTTGCACACGGCGAACTCCGCATTGAAGTGCGCGATCCCCAAGGTTCCGCACTGGCCGCTACCGCCGAAATTGCCAGCGACATAAATCAACTTCATCGGACTATTCAGCTTGGCTCCGACGGCCGCTATGCCGCGCACGGCCTGCCCTTTGGCACTTACCGGTTGACAATCAGCGCGCCCGGGTTTTCGCGATCAACAAAAATTATGGAAATCCGATCGGAGGCCCCGGTCCAGGTATCAGTAACGCTGAGTCTGGCAGCCGTAACCACCGAGGTCGAAGTCAGCGACTCGGCAACCATTGTCGATCCCTACCGCACGGGCATGCAATATGCGATAGCAGGGCGGACGCTGAGCGAGAACATTGCGGCACAGCCGGGAAGAAATATTTCCGACCTGATTGATGAACTTCCGGGCTGGCTATATGAGGCAAACGGGGTGTTGCATCCGCGGGGCTCGGAATACGACGTTCAATATGTCGTTGATGGAGTGCCAATCACGCAGAATCGCTCGCCGGCGTTTGCGCCGCCACTTGACGCAACCGAGGTGGAATCGATGCAGGTGCGGACGGCGAATTATCCCGCGGAATACGGCCGAAAGCTGGGCGGCGTCGTGGAAGTCAGCACCGCAAAAGACGCACCCGCCGGGCTACATGGAAATTTCGACGCAGGCGGAGGGAGTTTCTCGACCACGACCGGCTCCGCCGCGGTTTCTTATGCGCAAAAAAGAAACAGCTTCTCTATCAGCGCTGATGCATTTCTTACCGATCGCTATCTGGATCCGCCAGTACTCCATAACTTCACCAATCGCGGAGATTCGGTTGGGTTTTCCGCTTTTTACACCCGCGATTTCTCCGATCACGATCGCCTGCACCTTGCCGTCACGCATACTGTGGCGCGTTTCCTTGTTCCCAACTATCTGATCCAGGAAAATGCCGGGCAGCGGCAGGACATTACAAATTCCGGGACCGATGGGGAGCTTTATTTTCAGCATGCGATTTCCTCCAATCTTTTATTAAGCATTTCCTGCAGCGTGCGGGACGAAGCCGCAGAACTGAAGCCCAATGCCCTTTCTACTCCGGTCATCGTTTCTCAGGACCGCGGCTATCGCGAAGGTTATGGACGGGTAGACTTGGCGGGCCACCATGGCCGGCATGATTGGAAAGTAGGGGTGGACACAATCCTTGACCCAGTCCGCGAAAAACTGCAATACGCCATTACCGACCGCGGCCAGTTTGATCCGGGCACGCAGCAGCAATTCCAATTCTCAGACCGTCGGTGGGATGTAGAGCCCAGCGCGTATCTGCAAGACCATATAAATTTTGGCAACTGGAATCTCGATGCCGGCCTGCGTTTCGACCACTACGCATTCCTCGTGCATGATTCGGCATGGAGTCCGCGCGTCGGCGGCTCTCGATATATCGCTCCGCTGAAACTCTCCGTCCACGTTTCCTATGACCGGATATTTCAGACTCCAGCGCTCGAGAATCTTTTACTTGCCAGCTCTCCGCACCTGGATTCGTTGCAGCCCTTTGTCCTACGGCTGCCGGTCCCGGCCGCCCATGCTAATTACTACGAAGCCGGAGTCACCAAAGCATTTTTCGGGACCCTGCGCCTGGATGCAAACATCTTTCGTCGCGATTTTAAGAACTATTCTGACGATGATGTGCTGCTCGATACCGGCATCAGCTTCCCCATTTCCTTTGCTCGCGGACGGATTGCGGGCGAAGAGTTGCGACTGGAAGTGCCCCACTGGGGGCGCTTCTCGGGCTACGTGAGTTACGCCAATCAGTCGGGAATTGGCCGCGGCCCTGTTACCGGAGGCTTATTACTCGGGGCCGAGGCGATGAGCGGGTTGACGCCGACGCGGAAATTCGCCGTGTCGCAGGACCAAAGAAATACCGCGCGTGCCCGAGTGCGATTTCAGGCTCTACGCCAGGTCTGGCTCGCAGCTGGCGGCGAGTACGGCAGCGGACTACCAGCCGAAAGCGAAGGTGTGGACGTAAACCTATTGCTCGCCCAGTACGGCGCCGCGATTCTCGATCGAGTGAATCTGGATCGGGGACGTGTCCGCCCGAATTTTTCGCTGGATGCAGCCGCAGGCGTGGACCTGTACCACTACGAGCTACGCAGCGCGTCATTTCAAATTCAGAGTGCGAATCTGACCAACCGGGTGAACGTCATCAACTTCGCCAGTCTGTTTTCAGGAACGGCGATCGCGCCGCCGCGCAGTGTTTCAGCGCGCCTGAGGCTGACCTTCTAGCCGGAGTAGTACTGGCTTTAGCTTGCGAGCCTGGCTCGCTGCATCGACTCGCGGGGTTGGCGTGCAGCATCGCTTCCATCGGCGACGATTTCTTAACGCTCAGCCCTACGTAGCGGAGCTTACTTGCTGTGCGGTGTGTTCGCTGCGGTGGTGGAATCTCCGCTAACGTCCGCCTCTGCCATGCGGCTCAGGTGAGGGAAAAATGGAGTAACTTCAAGCGGCATCTTTTCCCGCGCCGAAGTCAGGGCCACCGGTGCCGACTTCAGCAGTTCAACGTTATCGTCCCAGGGATTAAGTTTGACGCGGCCACCAAGTGGCAATGCGGCAATCTGGTCCAGCTTCTTAACCTCCAGCGCAGGCGCAGCTTGAAGCAGCGCTGGCATCCGAATCACCTGACCTTTGCTGTCAGTAAAACCGTCGCCTATGTGGGCGGTTAACAGGGCGGAGAGTTGTGGAGCCTGGGCTGCCAGCTGCCTCAGAAATAGCCCCGCTCCGGACAATTTTTGGCTGTAAGGGGAATTTTTCAGGAGTTCCATGGCCTTGATGTCGGCCGCTGTCTCTTCTTCGGGCACGTGCCGGAATCCCAAATTTTTGTAGGTCGATTCGTCGGAGAACAGCATGCGATCGTTGAAGGCGAATTTGCTGCCCAGGTTATGGCCAAGCACGATATGTGCCAATTCATGCGAAA
Organism: Terriglobales bacterium; assembly: GCA_019241735.1. Taxonomy (GTDB): domain Bacteria; phylum Acidobacteriota; class Terriglobia; order Terriglobales; family Acidobacteriaceae; genus JAFAWN01. The sequence continues at coordinate 3,444 of JAFAWN010000367.1, read as the reverse complement.
GCACCATGGCCAGGCTGGCTTCATCCGGCAACGCGTCGATTAAGCCACGGCTGATGACGATAGTGTTCCCCACGCTGAAGGTTTCAAGCGGCGTGGTCAGCAGCACTCGAGTCCGCACCGGCCGGGACAACTCGATGTTGTTGGTAATCTCCAGGTTGTTGACGACAGTTTGCAGAATCTTATCAACACTTCCCGCGGGCGCGAGCAGGCCGGCATCCTGCAAGCGGGCAGTCACGTTGTCTTCCGCCTGCTGCTGCCATTTTCGCTGCGCTTCCAGCGGGGACGCATCCTGCGCCACCGGGCTATCGTCTTTCGCCGAATCAACGGTAATCGCAGCGAACTCCTCTTCCTTTTCGTTTTTCTTCAGATCGTAGCCCCAGATGCGGGTTTGCGCTTTGAACGCCAGCTTCTCCCGCGCGCCGTAGCTGAAGTCGCCTTCCTCGCTATAAATGTAGGCTGGCACCCAATATCCCGGAATCAGATTTAAACGCCAGCTGTCCATATGGAAGAAGTACGTGTTCCTGGACTGGGGAGCGTAAGTTCCGTTCAGGCGAACGATGTTGAAGTTCTCGTCCTCCACCCAGATGCGCCCGAGGAAACGGCCATTGCCGGCGTCCTTCCTGGGGGTGACATCGAAAACGATGCAGCGCACGTCGCCCAGGAACTCGCGATGGGCGTATTTAAAGTTGTAATGTTGCCGATCAAATTCCTCGCGATCGGCGAAAATCATCCACGAGAAACCAATCGGCTTATATTCAAATTTGAACATCCGGGCAAAGCCGCCCAGCAGGTTTTTCTCGAAGCTGCCATTTTTGGAAAGATAATCGCGCCGGTCCACCGTGGCGGCAAGATCGAGCCTGCCCAGAAAATACCGGTCTTCACTGGGCACAGCGCCCAGTTCGGCATCGGGCTTTAAATTCTGGAGGTAGGTTTCAACCAGAGGAGTACGGTTCTGCAGCATTTTTATGAGTGCCTGCTCGCGCTGGATCGTGCGATCAATTACCTCATCCGCGCTAGTGGGCCGCGTTGACTGCGTGATTGAAGTCGCGCGCGCGGGTCGTAACGGGCTGGATGACTGCTGCGCCATCGATGTTGCCGCGATGAGCAAGCCCGCCGTCAGTATCAGTTTTCTCAAGAGCATTTGAAATCTTCTGGATCTGCTTTAATTCAACTTTTCATTCTTGTGTTGGCTACGAGGCCAACTGGAAGATGACATGCACAATCACGGTCGAATCCACCGCGGTTCCGTTCCGCTGTGCGGGTTTAAATTGCATCTTAGCGGCGGCAGCGACCGCGGCTTCGTCCAGACCATGACCCAGTCCGCGGACCACACGATTGACGTGCGCTCGCCCATCGGCGCCGAACATCACTTCCAGCAAGACTTCTCCTTGCAACTGGAGGGCCTTCGCTTCCTCGGTGTAAACCGGGTTCGGCTTGTAGGTAATATCCACCGACGTTGCCACGGGAGCGTTGTCGTTCGGATGCGTCCTGACCACGGCCGGGGCCACAGTTTGCGAGGCGAAGCCGCCAGTCTGCGGTGTTCCGCGGGCGCTGGCGCGGCCGTCGCCCTGTCCCGGCTGCGCGATGCCATCTCCGAAGCCGGCGCTGGCTACAGTCCCCTTTTGACCCTTAGCGCCTCCAATGCCGTTGCCGCTGCCCGGCGCTGCCGGCAAATCGAAGGACCCCAGGGTTGCGATCTGCTGCCGGGCGTTCTCTTTCCCCTGACCTTTTACCCCGTTAGGATCCCCGAATCCCCCCGTCTGAACCTTTTGCACTGGGGAATTCGCGGTCGGGGTTACCGAGCTGCCAAATGCGCCCAGGTAGACAAATTTTGCCGGACGCGCGCCGCTTACCTGCTTCAGCGTCGGTGCCGGAAAGCTGCGCGCTTCAAGCTGCGGCGGCTTTACTTCTTCCCGCGGTCTGATGTGCTGTGGTCGAAGTTCTGGGGGCACAATGAACTCGTGCGGGCGCAAGGGAACCGGGGGCAGTAACTTTGCCACTGGGATGGGCTGGGATTTCAAAACCGCTTGCGCCTCCGGACGCAGATCTGGACGCGCAATAAGCTCGGTAACGTTATAACGCCGCGTTAGTTCCATGGTTTGCGGAGCAAAGATGCCGCCCGCAATCAATACCAGTAGAAGAAATACTTCCAGCCCGTAACTGGTCGCCAGAGTTCGCCAGCTGATGTGATGTTCGGGCAGCAGGCCAAGCTCGAAATTTCGAGGCGCGAAGTTGTCGGGCGCAGGCATTCAATCAACTCCAACGGAAATTAATTCCAAGGGCCCTGGGAAAACACTCGCAGGTGGAAGCTCTAAGGTAAGGCAGGCAGAACGGGGGTAAAAGTGTCAGCCGCTGGTGTACTAAAGTAACGCGAAGTTTCCCGATTGGAAGAACTTCCCAAAACTAACCAGGGTTCACTGAATGTCTTTTGAAAAACCAACTGGACAAGTATCCGGCAACAAAAGTTATTGCAGTTCCGATCACCACATACCAGGTCCACGGCACTCGCGTCCCCAGCCAGAGATAGAGCTCCGTGCAGAATCCGCAAAGCATGCCGATCATTGCTCCCGATTGATTGGTGCGGTGCGTTAGCACCGCCAGCAGGAATACCCCCAGCATCGCTCCATAGGCGACCGAGGCAATGCTTAATCCCGCCTCAATCACGTGCGCGATCTTGTGCAGCGACAGCATCGCCAGGCCGAACAGCCCCAGCGCCCACATCAAAGTGGAAACTCGCGAAAGCTGCATGCGGCGCTTTTCTCCGGTTTCCGGATGCCTCCGCAGATAAAAATCGATCATGGACGTGGACGACAACGAGTTGAGTGCTGCGCTTAGATTCGACATCGCCGCAGCGAGAATTGCGGCGATCAGCAGCCCGGAGATGCCGTGGGGCATGCGGCTGACAATAAATTGCGGATAAATTCTATCGGCGGTCCCGAACGAACTCGCAGGGACGCGATAATACGCGAACAGCATCACGCCGATGACCAGAAACAACGCGAACTGGAACAGAACTGCGATGCCGCTTGCAAGCAGCGCCATTACCGACTGTTTTTGGCTGCGCGACGCCAGTAGCCGCTGCACGATGAGTTGATCGGTACCGTGGCTGGCGGTGGTAAGAAATGTTCCGCCGATCAAGCCCGCCCAGAATGTGTAAGGCTTCCAGAAGTCAGGGGTGAAATCGAATATTTGCAGACGTCCGGCGGCGGCCGCAGTCTGGTGGATGTTCGTCCAGCCTCCGGGCACCAGGTGCAGGATGGTGAACAAACCGACGAGCGTGCCGCCAATGTAAATTCCGGTTTGTATCACATCCGTCCAAATGACCGCCGCCAGACCGCCTTCAAAGGTGTAAATCAAAGTGAGCGCGGTAATGATCGCGATCGACGCCACCTCGCCGGTTCCCAGCGCAATTCCTATAACAATCGAAACGGCATAGACTCGTAC
>JAFAWN010000258.1 GCA_019241735.1 Terriglobales bacterium | reverse complement strand
GCTTCCAGCCAAGTCTGCCAGGCGCAAGCATCGCTTAAGGAGGAAGCCATAGAAATTGGCAACAGCTACCGCTACTACTGAATCCCACCATCAGTCGCTGACAGCAGTCTCCCGGAAAAAATCTGTTCGCCTAACCCTGTGGCCTCTGGTCGCCGCCACTTTCTTCATGGTATCCGGCGGCACCTACGGAACCGAAGACATCGTTCACGGCGCCGGCTACGGTAAGGCGATTCTTATTCTGCTGTTGACCCCCGTCCTGTGGAGTTTGCCCACTGCTTTCATGATCGGCGAACTTTCCAGTGCGCTCCCCTATGAGGGGGGCTATTACGCCTGGGTGCGCCGAGCCATGGGCAGTTTTTGGGGATTCCAGGAAGCCTGGCTTTCGCTGGTAGCGTCGATCTTCGATATGGCGATTTACCCGACGTTGTTTGTCCTTTATCTGGAGCGGCTGTTTCCCTGGTTTTCCGAAGGTCACCGCGGAATAGTGGTGGCGCTGGGAATTGTTGTGACCTGTACGCTGCTGAACATCGCCGGCGTGCGGGTGGTGTCCACGACCTCTTTGTGGCTTTTCTTCGCGCTATCTGCGCCCTTTGTCTTGATTGTGCTGCTGGCGCCTTTCAAGATTGGTGCGTTGGCCGGCGCAGTCACCAAGCCAACGACGTCCACGGTGGACATTCTTGGCGGGTTGCTGATCTGCATGTGGAATTACATGGGATGGGACAATGCATCCACGATTGCGACCGAAGTCGAGCGTCCGCAGAGAACCTATCCGCGGGCAATGCTGGCAGCGGTAGTAATCGTCGCGCTCAGCTACGTTGTCCCGGTTGCTGCCATGTGGATGACGGGACTTTCGTCGAGTGCCTGGGAGACAGGATTCTGGACCGACATTGCGGGGCTCATGGGAGGTCCGCTACTGCGAATTGGACTTGGATTGGGCGGGATGTTTTGCGGTTTTGGCATGTTCAACGCCCTGGTAATGAGCTACTCGCGTCTGCCTCTGGCTATGGCGCAGGACGGCATGTTGCCTCGCGTCTTCGCCAGGATTCATCCCCGCACCCGCGCACCCTGGGTGGCGATTTTGGCCTGCGCCGCGGGGTGGGCAATGTGCCTGGGCCTGGGATTTGCCCGGCTGGTTACTATCGACATCCTGCTTTACGGGGTTAGCCTCGGCCTCGAATTCGCCGCCCTCATCTTGCTCAGGATTCGCGAGCCGGAACTGCCTCGCGGCTTTCGAGTGCCCGGAGGGATGTTTGGCGCGGTGGCAGTTGGAATAGCACCCATGCTGTTGCTCGGCTTCTCTATTGTGCGCAGCGAAAGTGAACGTGTGCTCGGCATGAGTTCGTTTACTTTTGCAATGATTCTGATAGCGGCAGGTGGGCTGGCTTATTGCCTGAGTCGCGCCCTGAAACCCGGCGGATGGGGCGCGGCGGCGAAAGTGCCAGGGCGCGCAGCCTGATCTTCAAACAGTTCCGTATTTATCCCCTTTCCGGCATCTCCCCGCTGACGAAAAATATGCCTACGTGAGTTTTCGTGGAAATTTGCCCCGCAAGCACTGGATTTGTACCGCCGGCGCCGCTTTGGAATTTTGGTATAAATGCAGTAGAGCGCAATGACGAAACGTAAATCCAAAGGCGCATACATGATTTCTGCAGTAGCGGAGATGTATGGAATTCATCCCCAAACCCTGCGCCTGTATGAACGAGAGGGGCTGCTGAAGCCCTCACGCACCGAGGGCAATACCCGGCTCTACACCGACGAGGATTTGCAGCGGCTGGAATTCATTCTGTCTCTGGCGCGTGATCTCGGGGTAAACATCTCCGGAATGGCGATTATTCTGCAAATGCGCGAGCGGATGGAGGAGATGCAACGTCAGATCCAGGAGTTTGTGCAATACATACAGCAAGAGGTGCTCACGCGGGCCAACGCTGCGGTTGATCCGTCCCGGGGAGCGATTGTGCCGCTGCGGCGGCCCTTCATAACTTCTTCCTCCACGACCAAGCGTAAGTAATTTTCCAGCCTCTGGGACCTAAACACGTCTCTGTATGCTTCCCTTCAAGCTGATCTATAGCGACGAATATTATTTGCCGATAGGAGAGCACGTTTATCCGGCTGCCAAGAGCCGGATGGTACGCGATCAGCTGTTGAAAACTGGAATCGCCGCTGTGGAAGACTTCATCACCCCGGAACCGGCTTCGGACGAAGATGTGCTCTTGGTGCACACTCCGCACTATGTCCACAAGTTGAAGACGGGAACACTCTCGCTTCGAGAGGAAATGGAACTTGAAATCCCTTATTCC